>DATCJU010000150.1:0-42094 GCA_036562635.1 Pseudonocardiaceae bacterium | reverse complement strand
GTCTTGGTGGAGAACCAGGGGGTGCTCCGGCGTGGCTTGACGACGAGCACGTGCTTCCCGGTGAGGCTGTTCTTCGAAGAGATGTGGAAGACACTGACGTGGGCCACCTCGGGCCAGGTGATGTTCCAGGACTGCGGTCGGGACCAGTAGCCGACGGTCACCCCCCGGTCGTTGACCACCAGCCACATCCGCCGCCCACGGTTTATGCGGTCGGCGGTCACGGAGGAGATCCCGGCGACGACCGCTGCCGCTGTCATTGCGGGAAGATACGGCTCGAGGGGAACTTCCGGTTGGGGGTTGCCCCTCTGCAGTTCGACGAAGAACATGACTCCGCCCGCGAGGAAGGCGAACGCGGCGAGAAGGAAGTAGAGGAGGCCCAGGTAGAGGATCGGGCGGGAGGCCCTCTCCAGGAAGTTCCTGGAGGCGGACGTGGGCCGACCGAACCTGACCTCGTGCGGAAGCACGTTGTCGGCCGGCGCCGACGAGGCCGTGCCGTGGGCATCGGGGTCGGGGAACCGGGGCCGGGTCATCGCCGGCTCCCGCGGCCGTGGCCGGGGACGTGTTCCCGACGGCCGCTGACCGGCACCGGAAAGTCGCCGAGCCTGTACACGCGGTGAGCGTAGCAATCAAGGTCATTCGTGTGAGTGATTCATGACATTCGTCCGGGTGATTTCGGGGAGCGGAAAGTCTCCCGCCCGGAGACGTTCTCAGCGACCCCACCCGGGGCTACGGTGAACCCGTGGACTACACCAATCGTGGCCGGTTGTTGACGGAGTTGCGCGCCGCCGTCGGGGAGGACGGCGTCCTGACCGACGCCGACGTGGTCGCGAGCTACCAGCGGGACATGATGCCGCTGGCTCCGGCCGGCGCCCCGTTGGCCGTGGTGTTCCCGACCAGCACCGAACAGGTGCAGGCGGTGGTGCGGGCCTGCGCGGCCGCCCGGGTGCCGATCGTGCCACGCGGTGCCGGCAGTGGGCTGAGCGGCGCGGCGAACGCGGTCGACGGGTGCGTCGTACTGGTCACCACCCGGATGAACCGGATCCTGGAGATCGACCCGGACAACCGGCTGGCCGTGGTCGAACCCGGGGTGGTCAACCTCGACCTGCGCAAGGCGGTCGAGAAGCACGGTCTGTTCTACCCGCCCGACCCCTCCAGCTACGACTGGTGCACCATCGGCGGCAACCTGTCCACCAACGCCGGTGGTCTGTGCTGCGTCAAGTACGGGGTGACCACCGACTCGGTGCTCGGGCTGGAGGTCGTGCTGGCCGACGGCTCGCTGCTGCGCACCGGCCGGCGCACGGTGAAGGGCGTCGCCGGCTACGACCTGACCAGGCTGTTCGTCGGCTCCGAGGGCACCCTCGGCGTGATCACCAGGGCCACGCTGGCCCTGCGTCCGCTGCCGCAGGCCCCGGCCACCCTGGTGGCCGCGTTCGGCACGACCGCCGCCGCCGGTGAGGCGGTGACCAGGATCGTGCGTGAGGGCCTGGTGCCGTCCCTGATGGAGATCATGGACGCCGCGTCGATCCGGGCCGTGGAACAGCACCTGAACACCGAACTGGGCACCGGTTCACCCAACGCCACACTGCTGATCTGCCAGTCCGACTCGGGTGGGGAGGCCGCCCAGCGGGAGATCGGCGCGATCGAGGAGATCTGTACCGTCAGCGGGGCCGAGCTGGTGCACTCCACCACCGACCTGTCCGAGGGCCGGCTGTTGCTCCAGGCGCGGCGCGCGGTGCTGCCCGCCCTGGAGGTCTACGGCAGCTGGCTGACCGACGACGTGGCCGTGCCGCGCACCCGGATCGCCGAGCTGATCTCGGGATGCCAGCGCATCGGGGAACAGGTGGGGCTGCTGGTCGCCGTGGTCGGGCACGCCGGCGACGGCAACATGCATCCGACGATCGTCTATGACGCGGCCGACCCGGAGCAGGTGGACCGGGCGCACCGGGCGTTCGACGAGATCCTCGCCCTGGGCCTGTCGCTGGGCGGAACGATCACCGGCGAGCACGGCGTCGGGAAGATCAAGCGGGACTGGCTGGCCAGGGAGATCGGTCCAGTCGGGCTGCGGGTGCACCGGTCGATCAAGGCGGCCCTGGACCCGGAGAACCTGTTCAACCCGGGCTCGATGTTCTCGATGACGGACGACTGACCGGCCGGAAAAGGACGGGAAAGGGCCCGGTGCCGTCGGTCGGCTCCGGGCCCTTTCGATGTCGTGAGGCGGACGGGTCAGCTGACGGCATTCCGCTTCTCGCGCCGCGCCTTCACGTACTCGATGATGATCGGGATGACCGAGATCAACACGATGAGGATCAGGATCCCCTCGATGTTCTCCTTGACGAAGGAGATGTTGCCGAGGAAGTAGCCGAGCACGGTGATGCCGGCGGCCCAGGCGATACCCCCGATCACCGAGTAGGTGAAGTACTTCTTGGGGTCCATCCGGCCCACCCCGGCGGTGGCGGTGATGAAGGTGCGCACGACCGGCACGAACCGGGCCAGCACAATCGCACGGGCCCCGTACTTCTCGAAGAACTCGTGCGTCTTGTCGATGTGCTCCTTCTTCAACAGGCGGGCCTTGGGCCGGTTGAACAGGGCCGGTCCGACCGCCCAACCGATCCAGTAGCCCACCACGTTGCCCAGCAGCGCCGCCGCGGTCAGCAGCACGCAGACCAGCCACAACGGGTAGCCCAGCGCGCCGGACGCCACGAACAACCCGGTCACGAACAGCAGGGAGTCACCCGGCATGAAGAAGGTGAACAAGCCGCACTCGGCGAAGACGATCAAACAGATGCCGACGAGCGCGAACGGCCCCATCGCCGTGATGAGGTACTCGGGATCAAGCCACTTGATACCGAACAGTGCCTGGTTGGCCGTGCTCGCGGCAGCGGGCAGAACGGTCGTCACGGCTCTCCACCGTACCGAGTGCGGAAGTCGAGCCGATCAGTACACCCCTATTTCGTGACAGGGCCACTACGTCGAGTACCGGAAATTCCGGAATGACCGGTGGTTCTTGCGCTCGGGAATCACGCGGTGTGACGGGAAAACGCTCTCCGGTCAGAGCATGCTGACCAGGCCGGCCACCACACCCGTCACCAGGCCGAGCAGGATGGCGATCAGCAGCAGTGTCGGTGTCGAGGTGGGTTCCGGCTCGGCGGGCGCGGGCCGGTCCGCCGTGGTTCGCGGGCTCGGCGGGGCGGCGAACCGGCCGCTGCTCACGGCCTGTGCACGCAGAGCCTCGGCCAGCAGTTGCTCGGGGTCCTTCTCACCCACCACGGATCGTCACCTTAACGGGAGCTCCTCGACGTTCCGGCGCGCGTGCCCCGTACTCCGGGTGCACGGGGCACGCGCCGCACACCTACCGGGCGACCGGCGCACCGACCCCCGCGCGGAGCACCCCCAACAGTCGGGCAGCCTCTGCGGCCACCGCCTCCCGTGCCGGGGTGAAGTACCGGCGGGTGTCCACGGTGGTGGGGTTGGCGTCCAGGTAGTCACGTAGGGCCCGGGTGAACGCCTTGTTGAAGTGCGTGGCCACGTTGATCTTCGTCATGCCCGCGTCCACCGCCCGGGTCAGGTCGGCGTCCGGCACCCCGGAGGAGCCGTGCAGCACCAGCGGCACCGGCACCGCCTCCCGCAACCGGGAGATCAGCTCGAAGTCCAGCGCCGCGGTCCGGTCCAGCATGGCGTGCGAGCTGCCGACGGCCACCGCCAGCGCGTCCACCCCGGTCGCCGCGACGAACTCCCGGGCCTCGTCCGGGTCGGTGCGCACGCCCGGTGCGTGGGCACCGTCCTTGCCGCCCACCTCGCCCAGCTCGGCCTCCACGAAACAGCCGTGCTCGTGGCAGTACGCCACCACCTCGGCGGTGGCCTGCACGTTCGCCGCGTAGTCCAGCCGGGACGCGTCGAACATGACGCTGGTGAAGCCCAGTTCGACCGCCTCGTGGACCAGCGCGGGATCCTCGGCGTGGTCCAGGTGCACCGCCACCGGAACCGTGGCCCGTCGCGCCACGGCCAGCACGGCCAGCCCGATCGGCTCCAGCGCCCCGTGGTAGCGCACGCAGTTCTGGCTGATCTGCAGCACCACCGGCGCCTCGGCCCGTTCCGCCCCGGCCACCAGGGCCTCGGCGTGTTCGAGTTGGATGACGTTGAACGCGCCGACACCACGTCCGGCGCGTACCGCCGCCTCGACGATCTCCCTGGTCGGGGTGAGCGGCACGGTTCCACCTCCCGGTCGACGTCGTGATCAGGGCTCGCCCGCGCCCGGCACCCAGCTGCCCCGGTGCAGCACCCGTCGGAGCTGCAGCTTCTCGTCCAGGACCACCAGGTCGGCGGTCAGGCCGGTGCGGATCGCCCCGGTGACCTCGGACAGGCCGAGCAGCGCGGCCGGCCGGGTGGCGGTGGCCACCACCGCCTCCGGCACCGTCAGGCCGCACGCGTGCACCAGGTTCCGGAACGCCACGTCCATGGTGAGCGTGCTGCCCGCCAGCGAGCCGCCCTCGGTCAGGCGGGCGACACCGTCCTGCACGGTCACCGCCAGCTCGCCCAGCACGTAGTCGCCGTCGCCCATGCCGGTGGCGGACATGGCGTCGGTGACCAGCACGGTCCGTCCGGTGCCGGCGTGCCGGGCGGCCAGTCGCAGCACGGTCGGGTGCAGGTGCACCAGGTCGCAGATCAGCTCCACGGTGACCCGCTCGTCGTCCAGCAGCACCCCGATCGGCCCGGGCTCGCGGTGGTGCAGCGGACGCATGCCGTTGAACAGGTGGGTGGCCACGGTGGCCCCGGCGTCCACCGCCGGCAGCACCTGGTCCGCGGTGGCGTCGGTGTGTCCCACCGCGGCCACCGCGCCGTGGTCCACCAGCAGGCGCACCGCCTCGACCGCGCCGTCCAGTTCGGGTGCCAGGGTGCACATCCGCACGTGGCCGCGGCCCGCGTCCAGCAGCGTCCGCACGTCCTCCTGCACCGGATCCCGCAGGACGGCCGGGTCGTGCGCACCACACCGGGCGGCCGCGATGAACGGGCCCTCCAGGTGGATGCCCGCGACCAGCCCGTCCTGGGCGAGTTCGGCGAGCACCGAGACCTGCCGGACCAGCTTGGGGATCGGTTCGGAGACCAGGCTGGCCAGCACGGTGGTCGTGCCGTGGCGGCGGTGCAGCTCGACGGCGGCGGCGATGCCCTCGGGTCGCTCGCTGCCGAAGGACTCCCCGGCACCGCCGTGACAGTGGATGTCCACGAACCCGGGCACCACCCAGCCTCCGGTGACGTCCACGGTCTCGTCCGCCCCCGTCGGGGGCTCACCGGTACCGACCCCGGTGATGCGCTGGTCCTCGACGGCGACCCAGCCGTCGTCGAGAACCCCCTCCGGGGTGACGATCCGGCCTCCGGTCACCAGCAGGCTGCTCATCCGTCCTTCCTTTCCCCGGAGCGCCCGTGCCCGGTCGGCCGTGGCGGGCCGGGCCTCCGCAGGTTCCGTGATCCCGGCTCACCCGGCCTTCGCCGGCCCCGCCGTCGCCGTCAGGTCGGCGGCGAGCAGTGCCGCACCCAGGCAGCCCGCCTGATCCCCGAGCTGCGCCAGCCGGAGTTCGGGCCGCCGCTGGAAGGACACCAGGCGATCCAGGTGTTCCGCCAACGGGCGGGTGAGCAGATCTCCGGCCAGGGCCAGCCCACCGCCGAGGACGACCGCCTCCGGGGCGAGCACGGTGGCCAGGAGCAGGATCCCCCTGGCCAGGCTCCGCACCGCCTCGTCCCACACCGCCACCGCGTCCCGGTCGCCCTCCCGGACGGCGGCGGCCACCTCGGCGGCCCCGGCGACCGGTCGGCCGGTGCGGGCGGTGTACCGGCGGGCCACGGCCGCCGAGGACGCCACATGCTCCAGGCAGCCGCGTTGACCGCAACGGCACGGTTCCCCGTGACCCACGTCGACGTGCCCGATCTCCCCGGCGTAGCCGCCTCCGCCGTGCAGGCGGCCACCCAGGATCAGCGCCCCGGCGATACCGGTGCCGATGGGCAGGAACACCGCGTCGGTGAGTCCGCGGGCGGCGCCGAGGCGGAACTCGGCCAGGCCGCCGGCTCGCACGTCGTGTCCGAAGGCCACCGGAAGTCCGGTCCGGGTGCCGATCAGTTCCCGGAACGGGACGTTCCGCCAGCCCAGGTTGGCCGACATGACCCCGACACCCCGTTCCTCGTCGACGATGCCGGGCACGACGACACCGATCCCGTCCGGGTGGTTCCCGGCGAGCTGCGGGTCGGCCCGCAGCTCGTCGACCAGCGTGACGACCAGGTCGATCACGCCGGTGGCGGCGGTGTCGCCGTCCTCGGGCCGGGGGGTGGGGCGGCGGCGCCGGTCGAGCACCACCGCCTCCCCCGAGTCCGTGATGCCGACCAGGGCGGCCTTCGTCTCGGTGCCGCCGACGTCGACGGCGACCACGTGGCGGGTGCAGGGCACCCCAAGATCCTGTGCCATGACGGCGCTGTGGTCTAGACCAGCCATCCCGGTTTTTGGTCACGGACGGCCGGACACGGTGTCGAGGATCACCGAACGGGTCAGGTGACGCGGGTGGTCCGGGTCCAGGCCCCTGGCCTGCGCGACGGCCACCGCGAGCCGCTGCACCTCCACCAGTTCCGCCATCGGGTCCAGTCCGCCGGCACGGAAGGTCCCGCCGGTGGCCGCGACCTCCTCCCGCAGTCCGGCCGGGGTCTCCCCGAGCATCCAGGTCACCCGGTTCGGGCCGGTGATGCTGATCGGGCCGTGCCGGTACTCCATCGCGGGGTACGCCTCGGTCCACGCACCGGCGGCCTCGCGCATCTTCAGCGCCGCCTCCTGGGCCAGCCCGCAGGTCCAGCCACGGCCCAGGAAGGTGAACTGCTCGGCGCCGACGAGCTCGTCCAGCGGGGTGTGCAGGGCACGTTCGGCGTCGGCGACGGCGCGGTCCAGCGACTCGCCCAGGCCGGCCCGCAGCAGGGCCAGCGCGGTGGTGGCGAACCGGGTCTGCACCACCGACCGCTCGTCGGCGAAGTCCAGCACCACCAGCTCCCCGGCCAGCTCGCGCACCGGCGTGTCCGGGTCGCCGGTGAGGGCGACGGTGGGGACGTGGTCCCGCACCGCCCGCAGCAGGTCGAGCACCTCGGTGGTGGTGCCGGACCGGGTGATGGCGACGATCCGGTCGTAGCGGCGGTGCCGGGGGAACTCGGACGCGGCGAAGGCGTCGGTCTCCCCCTGCCCGGCGGCCTCGCGCAGCGCGGCGTAGGCCTGGGCCACGAACCAGGATGTGCCGCAGCCGACGACGGCGACCCGCTCCCCGGCACCGGGCAGCCTCGTCCGTGCCGTGTCGGCCATGTCGGCGGCGCGGCGCCAGCAGTCGGGCTGGCTCTCGATCTCGGTCACCACGAACGGCTGATCGGTCACCTCACGACCTCCTGGCCATCTCCACCGCTGCTGAGCGAATCTGCTCGAAACAAGCAAGAATTGTGCACTAGTGCACAACCGGGGTCCAGGGGTCGGTGCGGGATCATGAGGGCCGGAGGTGGCACGTGAGCCGGTACGAGCGGTTGAACACCCTGCTGCAGCTCCTGGCCGAGCGGGGACGGATCGAGGTCGAGGAGGCGGCCGAGGAGCTGGGGGTCTCCGCAGCCACCATCCGACGCGACCTGGACCACCTGGCCGAGCAGCAACTCCTGACCCGCACCCGCGGCGGCGCGGTGGCACACGCCGTCTCCTACGACCTACCCCTGCGGTACAAGACGGCACGTCACGCCGACGAGAAACTGCGCATCGGCCGGGCAGCGGCCGAGCTGATCCCACCAGGCTCCGTGGTCGGGATCAACGGCGGCACCACGGCCACCGAGGTGGCCCGCGCCCTGGCCACCCGGCCGGACCTGCAGCACGCCGAGGGCGGCGCCGGGGTCACCGTGGTCACCAACGCCCTCAACATCGCCAGTGAGCTGGTGGTGCGGCCCCAGGTCAAGCTGGTGGTCGCCGGCGGGGTGGCCCGGCCCCAGTCCTACGAACTGATCGGTCCGCTGGCCGCCCGGATCCTCGGCGAGTTGACCCTGGACATCACGTTCCTGGGCGTGGACGCGATCGACGCGGACGCCGGGGCCAGCGCCCACCACGAGGGCGAGGCCGACATCAACCGCCTGCTCGTCACACGCGCCCGCCGGGTCGTCGCGGTCGCCGACTCCTCCAAGCTCGGGGTGAGCGCGTTCGCCCGCATCTGCAGCACCGAGGACATCCACGTGCTGGTCACCGACCGGGCGGCCGACCCGGAGCAGGTGCGGCGCTTCACCGACCGCGGGGTGGAGGTCGTCCGGGTCTGACCCGCCCGGCCCCGCACCCCCGCGGGGCCCGCGCCGGCCCTCAGCGGCCGGACAGCAACCGCTGCAGCGACTCCAACGCCCGGCTGGCCGTGGACTTCACGGTGCCGCGCGAGATCCCCGTGGCCTCGGCGATCTCCGCCTCGGACAGGCCGCCGTAGTAGCGCAGCACCAGCACCTCACGCTGTCGGGGCGGCAGCTTGCTCAACGCGTTCACCACGGCCTGGTGTTCGGCGCTGAGCATGGCCAGCGACTCCGCCGAGCGGGCGGTGGTGGTGTGCGGTGGGGTGTAGTCCCGGGCGGTCTTGCGACGGCGCAGCACCGAACGGCTGCCGTTCACCACGGCGGTGCGCAGGTAGCTCACCGCCGCGGCCGCGTCCCGCAGGCTGGACCAGTTGCGGTAGAGCCCGGTGAACGCCTCCTGCACCACGTCCTCCGCGGTGGCGGGGTCGTCCACCAGCAGCACCGCCAGTCGGACCAGACGCATGCGGTGCTGGCGGTAGAGATCCTCCAGGGTCAGGGGGCGCGTCGGTGTTGCCGTGGACGCGGCCGTACCGGCCGCGGCGGTGTCGAGCGTGCGGAGGTGGCCGAGCGTGCGTTCCACCGCGCGCTCGGCGTTCTGGTCCTTGTAGCGCCACGCGTCCCCAGCCACGGCGATGACGTTACCCGGAAACGCGGACGGGGTTCGCACATCAGGGGGTCGATCACCCGGGCCCACCGGGCGGGTGGCGCGGTCCGTACCCCCTGTTCGGGTACCGCGAACGGGGGTTGTCCCACGGAGTGCGACCGCGTCCCCGGAACGCCTCGGACGGGCCGTATCGTCGAGGCGTCCCTTCCGCCGTCCGACGTCCGAGTGGATGAGGTGCAGCCCATGGCCCGGTTCGCCGTGCAACTGGTGTTCGGCGCGGACCGCGAGCGCCGGTTGGAGGTCCGGCCCGCGCACCGCGAGTACCTGAAGGGCCTCGCGGAGCGCGGGGTGCTGCTGGCCGCCGGTCCGTGGGCCGACGACTCCGGTGCCCTGCTGGTGTACGAGGTCGCCGACCGGGACGAGCTGCAGCGGGTGCTGGACGAGGACCCCTACACCCCGGCGAAGGTGGTGCAGGAGATCACCGTCCGGGAGTGGACCCCGGTCACCGGCGCCTGGCTCTGACCCCGCCGCCCGGTCTCCTCCCGGATCACTCCGAGGCGTCGCTGAGCCGGTCGAGCTGCTCCGGGGTGAGCTTGAGATCGACCATCGGCAGCAGGTCGGCCAGCTGCTCGGGGGTGCGGGCGCTGGCGATCACCGACACCACCGTGGGCTGGGCGGCCAGCCAGGCCAGCGCGATCGTGGCCACCGGAACGCCGATCTCCGCCGAGATCTCGTCCAACACGTCCAGCGTGTCCAGGCCCCGCTCGTCCAGGTGGGTGCTGGCCTGGCGGGCACGCGGGCTGTCCACGTCCGTGTCCGCCCGGTACTTGCCGGTCAGGAAACCCGAGGCGAGCGCCCGGTAGGGGATGGCGGCCAGCCCGGCGGACTCCACGGTCCGGGCGAGTTCACCCTCGTAGCGGTCCCGCGCCACCAGGTTGTACTCCGGCTGCAGGGCGACGAACCGGGAGAAACCCTCCCGCTCGGCCACCTCCAGCGCCTCCTCCAGCCGTCCGGCGTCGTAGTTGGAGGCCGCGACGTAACGGACCTTCCCCGCCCGCACCAGCTCGTCGAACGCGCCGAGGGTCTCCTCCAGCGGGGTCGTCGGGTCGTCGAGGTGCGCGTAGTACAGGTCGATCCGGTCGGTACCCAGCCGGCGCAGCGACTCCTCGGCCGCCTCCCGGATGGTGCGGGCGCGCAGGTTCCTGCGCTCCGGGTGCATGCCCACCTTGGTGGCGATCACCATCTCGTCGCGGTTGCCCCGGCTGGCCAGCCAGCGACCGATGATCGTCTCCGACTCGCCGCCGGTGTTGCCGTCCGCCCACCAGGAGTAGGAGTCGGCGGTGTCGATGAAGTTGCCGCCCGCGGCGGCGTAGGCGTCCAGGACCGCGAAGGACTGCTCCTGGTTCGCGGTCCAGCCGAACACGTTCCCGCCCAGGCACAGCGGGAAGACGTCCAGGTCGGTCTCACCGATGGTTGCCACCAGGCGAACCTATCCGCTGTGTAACACCGTCGGCGAGCATCACGATGCCGGAGATCGCCGTACAGGGTGAAACCGAGTGGATCATCCGTGGTACTGCCGGTTCGTTCCCCGTGAACGGGGCAGTCCCCACGGGGATCCCTCGCGATTGCTCCCCTCGGACGACGCGCACCTCCCGGTGAAAGGCTAGGAACCTGACTGTGCGGACTCTGGTGATCGTTGCCCACCACGATGACGACCTGTTGTTCTGCGGGCCGGATCTGCTGCACGACCTGCGTGACGGAAACCCTTTCCGTGCGGTGTTCCTGTGCGCCTCCAACTACCACCAGGTCGACCGGGACGAATACATGATCAGCCGCGAGCGCGGTATCCGGTACGCGTACGCGCGGCTGCTGGGGCAGCCGGAGTCCGCCTGGCAGGCCAGTCCGTACTCGGCCGGTGGGGTGCAGGCCACGCTGTGGACGCTCACCCCGCTCGGTGACCAGGTGACGATCGTCGAGCTCCGGATCTCGGACACCTCGGCCCAGCCGGTCAACCAGTTGTGGAACCTCTACACCGACGACGAGCCGTTGACCACCGTGGCGGGCGACCAGAACCCACCCCAGCAGCTCGACCGCGCCACGCTGCGGTCGTTCCTGCAGGGGGTGATCACCGACTTCCAGCCGGACGTGGTGCGCACCCTGGACCCCACGGCCGACCTGCACGCCAACGAGCAGTTCCAGCAGGTGGAGTTCATCGACTTCCACCGGGACCACGTGGCGACGGGCCGCATGGTGCAGTACGCCCTGGAGGGGCTGGCCTCACCGCCACAGATGATCGCCTACCGGGACTACATGATCCGTTACGACGGCCCGAACCTGGCGGCGGCGGACGAGACCCTCAAGCGGCAGGTGTTCCTCGACTACGGGCGGTACGACCCGGACATCTGCGACCCGTCGATCTACCCGTCGAGCTGCCCGCCGACCGGCGGGTTCTACGACCTGCTGATGACCCGCCAGTACCAGGTGACCACCGGGTGGATCGGTGGCCTGGTCGTGCCGTTGCCGGAGCCGGGGCCCACGGCGCGCCCGGTGATGGGTGGCACCTACCGGGTGGTCAACCGGGCCACCGGGTTGGAACTGGCCGTGGAGAACGCCTCCCCCTACGACGAGGCCAGGATCATCAGCTGGTCCGACACCGGCACCCCGAACCAGCAGTTCCAGCTGTACGTGGACGTGCAGGGCTGGGTGTTCGTGGCCCGGCACTCGGGGCGGGCCCTCGACATGCCGAACTCCAGCATGTCGCCCCACCAGCAGGTCATCCAGTTCCAGCGCACCGGGAACCCGAACCAGGCGCTGCGCATGCGGGGCGACGCCGCCTCCGGCTACCTGATCACCTTCGCCCATTCGGGGATGGCGTTGACCGCCACGGGCGGCCTGGGCAGCCCAATCGTTCAAGAGCCCGTCACCAGGGCCGCAGATCAGATGTGGGACCTGGTGCCCGTGTGATACCTGCGTCACCTTGACCGGTACGGGTCGTGGCGCTCCGTCGTTTGCGCTGCCCAGGGGTCTTCCCGACTCGTAGGATGCGGGCCAAACGGCGCAGGGCCCGCAAGGAGGACGACTGATGCCCATTGCGACCCCCGAGGTCTACGCGGAGATGCTGGACCGGGCCAAGGCGAACGGTTTCGCCTACCCGGCGATCAACGTGACCTCGTCGGAGACGCTCAACGCTGCACTGCGTGGCTTCGCGGAGGCCGAGAGCGACGGCATCATCCAGATCTCCACCGGTGGCTCCGAGTTCCTGTCCGGTACCAAGGTCAAGGACATGGTGACCGGCGCGGTGGCCCTGGCGGAGTTCGCACACGTGGTCGCCGCCAAGTACCCGGTGAACATCGCGCTGCACACCGACCACTGCCCGAAGGAGAAGCTGGACGGGTTCGTGCGGCCGTTGCTGGCGATCAGTGCCGAGCGTGTGGCCCGCGGGGAGAACCCGCTGTTCCAGTCGCACATGTGGGACGGTTCCGCCGTGCCGCTGGAGGAGAACCTGCAGATCGCCGCCGAGCTCCTGGAGGAGTGCGCGCGGAACAAGGTGATCCTCGAGATCGAGGTGGGTGTCGTCGGCGGCGAGGAGGACGGCGTCGCCAACGAGATCAACGAGAAGCTGTACACCACCCCCGAGGACTACCTGAAGACCGTCGAGGCCCTGGGCACCGGGGAGAAGGGGCGCTACCTGCTGGCCGCCACCTTCGGCAACGTGCACGGCGTGTACAAGCCGGGCAACGTCAAGCTGCGCCCGGAGATCCTCAAGCAGGGCCAGGACGTCGTGGCCCAGAAGCTGGGTCTTCCGGCCGGTTCCAAGCCGTTCGACCTGGTCTTCCACGGCGGTTCCGGCTCGCTGCTGGAGGAGATCCACGAGGCGGTCTCCTACGGCGTGGTGAAGATGAACATCGACACCGACACCCAGTACGCCTTCACCCGCCCGATCGCCGCGCACATGTTCACCAACTACGACGGTGTGCTGAAGGTGGACGGCGAGGTCGGCAACAAGAAGACCTACGACCCGCGCAGCTACCTCAAGCAGGCCGAGCAGTCCATGGCCGCCCGCGTGGCCAAGGCCTGCGAGGACCTCAAGTCCGCCGGCCGCATGATCGCCGGCTGACGACACCGCGCACGGACGAGACGCACGAACAGGGGCGGCCCGGTCGGGCCGCCCCTGTTCGTGCGTGGAGGACGGCCGCCGGTGGCGACCGTCCCTCGGGGAGTGCTCAGGCGTCCTCCGGGCTCCCGGACTCACGCCAGCCGAGCGCGGTCTCGATCGCCTCCTCCACGAAGTAGGTCATGGTCGCCATGTACGTGCCGCTGATGTGGTTGTCGTCGATGTAGACCAGCACGTTGCCGATGACCGGGGGACACTTCTCCTCGTCGCAGAAGTAGTCGGAGAAGTCCAGGAACGACACGTTGCTCGGCAGGTCGGGCAGCTGCCGGTAGGGCGGCTCCGGGGCCAGCAGCGCCGCCCGGGGCGTGCTGCACTCGGGAGCGTCGGGACCCTTGGCCTCGACACACGCGGCCGGGGAGAAGTCGTAGCGGGGGTTGTCCCGTACGGCCAGCACCGGGATACCGGCCTCCTCCAGCTTGCGCCACTGGGCGACGTAACCCGGTGGGGTGCGCTCGGTGAGGCCCACGCGCACGTCACGGGTGCCGATGGTGAAGACCGCGTCCGGTCCCAGCTCGACGATCTCGTCGATGATAGCCGCGTTCCAGTCCAGGCAGGACTGGTCGCCGGGCAGGCTGTCGGAGTCGGTGGTGAGCGGGCAGGCACCCTTGGTGATCGCACTGATGCGCCAGTTCCGCCGCTCGGTGATCGGGATGAGCGCCCCCAGGTACTGGGCGGCGTGGGAGTCGCCTACGACCAGGATGTGCCGCTCCGGCGGCTCCTCGGCGGGGGTGGAGCAGGTGACCAGCTCCGGGTGGCGGTGGGACTCCCGGCACTCCCCGACCGTGATCCCGGCCCAGTCGTTGCCCAGGGCGATGAACGGGGGCACGAGCGGGGCGTCGGGCCGACCGGCGTACTCGAACCCGGGCGTGCGGGCCCGCGCCCCGGGGTGGTCCAGGTCGTCCTGGGCGATGGTTCCCCAGTCGGCCTTCTGCAGGCTCACGAACTGCCAGGTACCGGCGACCGCCAGCACCGGCACCAGGGCCGCGGCGGCGACCGCGAAGCTGCCCCACCGGGCGCGGTTGGTGAGCCGGGCCGAGCGTACGGGCTCCTCCACCAGGTGGTGGGTCAGCACGGCCAGCACCAGCGACACCAGCACGATGCCAGCCCCGCCGAGCAGGCCCACGCCCTCCGGACGCTCCCGGACGACCACGTAGAACAGCAGCACCGGCCAGTGCCACAGGTACAGGGCGTAGCTGATCCGGCCCAGGTACCGCAGCGGCGCCGAGGCCAGGAACCGGTCCGCGCCGACCCGGCTGTCGGTGGTCCCGGCCAGGAGCACGCACACGGCGGACAGGGTCGGCCACAGGGCGATGTAGCCGGGGAAGACCGTGCTGACCTGGAGGGCCAGGCCGCAGGACACCAGCCCCACCACGCCCAGCCAGCCCAGGATCACCCGCACCGCCCGGCCCAGGGTGATCGACTGGATGACGACGGCGAGCAGGCCACCGAGCGCGAACTCCCAGACGCGGGTGAAGAAGTGGAAGTAGGCCAGGGGCTGGTTCTCGGCCGTGAGCCACACCGAGTAGGCCAGGGAGGCGGCGAACACCACCAGCAGCGTGACGACGAGGGACCTGCGCAGCGTCAGCCCGGCCCGCCGGGCGACCAGGGCGACGAGTGCCACCAGCAGCGGCCAGAGCAGGTAGAACTGGCCCTGCACGGACAGCGACCAGAAGTGCTGCACCACGCTGGTCTCGTTGCCGCGGGCCAGGTAGTCGACGGAGTCGGCGGCCAGCTGCCAGTTCTCGAAGAACAGCGCCGAGGCGAAGATCTCCCGGATGGTCTGCAGCCACCGGTTCTCCGGTAGGAACAGGACGCCCGCGGCGGTGACCGTCACCAGGACGACGGCGGCGGCGGGCAGCAGACGGGCCAGCATCCGGCCCCAGGTGCGGCGCAGGTCGAGCTGCTGCCGCGTGCTCGCCCGGTAGAGCTGTCCGGTGATCAGAAAACCGGAAATGAGGAAGAAAACGTCGACACCGCCGGAAACCCGGCCCAGCCAGATGTGGTAGATCACCACCAGCAGGGCTGCGACCGCCCGCAGCCCGTCCAGCTCCGGACGATATCCGCTCGCCGTCCCCGACGAGCCGTCTGCCTTCTCCGGGGATGATCTTCTTGGGGATGACGAGGCACGGGGCCAGATCATCGTCCTTGATCCTCCAGCAATCCGGCAGCGGCGCGCGGCGCGTACGGCAACCGTGCCATCGTATTGTCACGCTACGTAGCTGCTCATACTGGTGGGTAGAACAGCAACGGTCCACCCTCCCTCGAAAGGATTGCGAGCGGGATACCCAAGTGGGTCAGCTCACCCGGAGATGGGACGACCAGGATGGGTGAAGCGGGCCCAGACGGTCTTCCCGTCCTCGTGGGGTCGCGTCCCCCAGCTGGTGCTGAGCGCCTCGAGCAGCACCAGGCCGCGACCGGTGGGACGGGCGGTGGAGCAGGGCCGCAACCCGGGCAGGGTGGGGTCGCCGTCCTCCACCTCCAGCAGCACGTCCTCCTCGGTACGACGCAGCCGGAGCAGCAGCGGCGAGTCGGTGTGCCGGTAGGCGTTGGCGACCAGTTCGGTGAGGGCGAGCAGCACCCCGTACTGGGCGTCGTCGTCCTCCGGGCCACCGAGCCAGCGGCGGGCGAGGGCTCGCACCGAGCCCAGCGAAGGGTGGTCCACCAGGGGCACTTCGAGCACTTCTGCTCCTCGACGTGCTCCGTCCGGGGACGCGGAGCCGCTCAGCGAGTACGCCGAAGGATCGGCAGGTTCGGTGGCATCGGTCATCTCACCTGTTCACGTCCCCTTCCGGGCGGTCGATGAGTGTGGTCACGCCCTGCTCGTGGACGGTCGACGAGTCGTGCAGTCCTGCCGCCCTCGTGGCGGGTTCGTTCCGGCGCTACTCGGATTCCGGAAAAACAGGTCGTTGTATAACACTGTAACCGTAAACGGGTGGCGGGAAACCTGATGTGGGTCTCGGCACCCCGATGCCAGGCGTTCCCGTGCCCAGGGCCGGGACGTGTGGGGAGGATGGGGACATGACGTTGCACGGCAACCTGCTCCAGCCCGAACCGACCCTGCTCCCCGAGTCCCCGGAGGCGCAGGCCGCACTCGACAGCGGCACCGACCCCGCCGAGGTGGCCCGGAGGTACCCCGCGTTCAGCGCCGCCTGGGCCGCCCTGGCCGAGCGGGCCCTGGAGGCCGGGGACGCGGTCGTCGCCTACGCCTACGCGCGCACCGGCTACCACCGGGGTCTGGACCAGCTGCGTCGTGCGGGCTGGAAGGGCCACGGCCCGGTGCCCTGGGAGCACCGACCCAACCAGGGCTTCCTGCGCTCCCTGGCCGCGCTGGCCCGAGCCGCCGGAGCGATCGGGGAGACCGACGAGGAGACCCGTTGCCGGCAGTTCCTGGCCGACAGCGACCCGCAGGCACCCGCTGCGACCGGGCTGGCCTGACCCCGACACCGGCGTGCCCCGGCCGGACGAGAGGTGTCCGGCCGGGGCACGTGCGTCGTCCTCCGGATCGGGCGACCGGGCGTCGGGCGGCTCGCGGCGCTCGGTGAGACCGAACCGGTTGCCCAGGCCCGACGACTCGGCGAAGCACCGGCCCGTCGGATCGCGGGCCGGCGGAGACCGAACACCACGGGGACGTCCGGACCGCTCGTGCGGCGGATTCCGTCGAGCCGGACCGACGACGCACCGCCCGGGAACCGGGACCGTGACCCGCCCGTGGGAGTGGCCGTCGAGCTCACACCGGGCGAACATCGGTCGGATCCAGAATCGTCTCCTCAGCCGTACGGACGAGGGCATACACGGACAGCCGGGCCCGGACGCCCGTGGGCCGAGTGGTGGCGCGGACGTGCCGGACCGGAGGAGGGACAGGGAATGGCGGTTCCTGGACGCAAGGTCGCGGTTCCGGCGGGCGCACCGGCCGAGCTGGCCGCCAGCGAGCTGTTCGCCGTCGACGCCTACTGCCGCGAGTTCGACAGCACCGTCCTCCACGTCGACCGGGAGCAGGGCCGGGTGGCGCTGGCCCGCACGGCCTTCTACCCCGGCGGGGGCGGGCAGCCGCACGACCTGGGCGTGCTCACCTGGGACGCCGGCACGGTACCGGTGACCAGGGTGCGCCGGGAGGGCGGGCTGATCTGGCACTGGCTGGACACCCCCGAACTGCCCGAGCCGGGGGTCGAGGTGCACGGCGAGCTGGACTGGCAGCGGCGGCACCTGCTCATGCGCACGCACACCGCACTGCACATCCTGTGCGGGGTGATCTGGACGGAGTTCCGGATCCCGGTGACCGGCGGGAACATGGAGCCCGGCCGGGGCCGGCTGGACTTCCCGTTGGAGTCGATGTCCACCGAGCTGGGACAACGGGTGGAGCGGCGGATCAACGAGGAGATACAGCGGGCCCGCGAGGTGGTCGTGGAGTTCGTCGGGCGCAGCGAGGCCGACCTCGACCCGGCGCTGATCCGCACCGCGGCCAACCTCATCCCCCGGGAGATCGATCCGCTGCGCGTGATCGACATCGTGGGGCTGGACCGGCAGGCCGACGGTGGTACCCACGTGGCCAGCACCGCGGACGTGGGGGCGGTCGTGGTCACCGGCACCGAGTCCAAGGGGAAGGGCAGCAAGCGGATCCGGATCGAGGTGCGGGACGTACCGCCGGCCTCGTGAACGACGGGCCGCGGGCGCCGCACCTACGATCAGGACGTGGGCAGGGTGCGCCAGGAGCTGCACCGTCGGCTCCACCGGCTGAGACGCACCGCGCTGCCGATCGCGCAGTGCGCCATCGCGGCCGCGGTCGCGTGGGTGGTGGCCACCCAGGTCTTCCACCACTCCCGCCCCTTCTTCGCCCCCATCGCCGCCGTGATCTCCCTCGGGGTGTCGCTGGGGCAGCGGCTGCGCCGGGTGGCGGAGATGGTGGTCGGGGTGAGCGTCGGGGTCGGTGTCGGCGACCTGCTGATCGCCTGGATCGGCTCGGGCCCCTGGCAGATCGCCCTGGTGGTGGCCCTGGCCATGAGCACGGCGGTGCTGCTGAACAGCGGTGCGGTGATCGCGCTGCAGTCGGCGTCCTCGGCGGTGCTGGTGGCCACCCTGTTGCCGCCCGGGGACACCAGCGGGCTGGAACGGATGGTGGACGCGCTGATCGGCGGCCTGGTCGGGTTGGCGGTGGCCGCGCTGCTGCCGGCGAACCCGATCACCGTGGCGCACCGTCACGCGCGGGTGGTGCTGGGTGCGCTGGCGGACGGGCTGCGGGGAGCGTCCCGGGCGACGCGGGAACAGGACGCCGGTGTCGCGTCGGCGGTGCTGTCCCGGTTGCGGAGCAGTCCGCGCGCGGTGGAGGAGTTCCGTGACGCGCTGGACGCCGGGGGCGAGATCGCCACGATCGCTCCGATCCGTTGGCGGCGCCGCGGCGAGCTGGAACGGTATCGGGCGGCGGCGGATCCGGTGGACTTCGCGCTGCGCAACGTGCGGGTGCTGCTGCGCCGGATGCGGGCCGCACTGGCCGACGGGGAGTCGGTGCCGGACGGGCTGTGCGAGGTACTGGACGAGCTGGCCACCGCGACGGAGCTGCTGCGGGACGAGCTGGCCGCCGGGAAGGACCCGGAGGCGGCGCGTCGTGCCGCCTCCGCCGCGGCGCGCGCGGCGAGCGGTGAGCTGCTCGGCCGGGGCGGCTTCTCCATGGGGGTGGTCGTGGCCCAGGTCCGCTCGATCGCGGTGGACCTGCTGGTGGCCGCCGGGGTGAACCGGGAGGACGCCCGGGCCGCCCTGCCGAGGCTCCGGGGTGGGAGGCCCGAGGCGTCCTGAGGCGTCCCGTCCCCGCCGGGGTGTGCCGGATGCGGCAGGGACGTGGCGAGGGCGGGGACGCGGGCTGTCCCGGCCCTCGCCACGTGTCGTGGCCGGGCTCAGCCCAGGTTGAGCCCGACCTGCTCCGGTCCGTGCGGCGGCACGGAACGTGTCGGGTCGACCCGATATGGGGCTGATGGGCTGTCGCGAACGGGCTGGAGACTAGCGGGGAGAACGCGCGTTCTCCGGCGTGGTCGGCCCAGCTTCAGCCACCCGTGTGACCGCGGTCGCGGTGGTGCGCCGGGGGCCTCCGCCCGGCCCGTTCCCACCCGGACCCGGCCCGGAGGGAATCAGCCCAGGGGACGGTGGAGCAGGCCGATCAGGGAACGGTGCAGCGGTGCGTGGTCGGCAGGGTCCACGAGCTGGGCGTCGGCGGCACTGACCCGGTACCACTCCTCGGCCTCGGCGTAGCGGACCTCCACGGTGACCCGGCCGTCCCTGCCGCACCGGGTGCGCAGCTCCAGCTCCCCGGTGATCACGCCGACCTCGTCGGTCCACACCCCGCCCGGTCCGGCGGTGAACGTGGTCGTCAGCTCCTCCGGTGCCTGCGCGGTCCGCTCGGGGGCGTCCGTCGCCTTCGCCCGCATGTCCTCCTCCTGCCGTTCGTCCGGTGTCTCGTTCGACACGCGGTCAGCATGTCGCAGCAGGGGGGATCTTGCCGGTCGAGCGCGTGGACGATCGGGGAAAACGGTGCGGGGACGACCCGAACGAGGGTCGTCCCCGCACTCTGGTGAACCGCGGCCGAGCCGGGTCAGCAGTAGTCGAGCATCTCGGTCAGCGCGCTCTTCTCCGCCGAGGTGACGCTCAGGTTGTAGGCGTACTTCACCCGGATCCACATCTTGGCGTAGGTGCACCAGTAAGCGGTGCGCGGCGGCCGCCACTGCGACGGGTCCTGGTCACCCTTGGCCTGGTTGACGTTGTCGGTGACCGCGATCAGCTGCGGGTTGCTCAGGTCGTTGGCGAACTGCTGTCGCTTGGCGGTGGTCCAGGAGGAGGCCCCGGAACGCCAGGCGTTGGCCAGCGGCACCACGTGGTCGATGTCCACGTCGGAGGGCGAGTACCAGGTCTGGCCGTCGTAGGGGCTGTACCAGCTTCCGGAGGTGGGGTAGCAGGACGAGTCGGTGACCACGTTGCTGCCGTCCCGCTTCAGCACCGTCTCCCGGGTGTTGCAGGTGCCGGAGATGGTGATCCAGTGCGGGAACTTGTCCCGGGAGTAGCCGGTCATGGAGCCGGGCGCCGCGACGCGCAGCGCGGACAGTTCGGCACGCGCGGTGGCCTCGCTGGGGATGTTCGGCGGGGTGGCGGTGGCCGGAGTGCTCAGGCCGAGACTCGCCGCCACGGTCAGCAGCACGGCGAGCAACGAGGCTCGGAGTGGTCGTCGAGTGATCAACGGAACCTCCAACATGCGATCACGCGGCGGCGTGCTGACGGTCGCCTGATGGAGTGGATGGCGCAAGACCATCCAGTGACATCCGCGGGGAGGAAATGGAAACGTTCCGTTACTGCACGCAGGTGCGTGATGATCACCTTCGTGTACCGACATTCCTGGTGAGAGCGGGAAATTCCGGACAGGGGCCCGCGGCGGTGCGCAGAGATGATCTCACCTGTCCGTGTGTCACTCAGTAGTGAAGATCACACGTTCGGCAGGCAACCGTTCGGGTTACACGCGGATGTCGTCCGCCGCTCCCCGGCCTCTCCGGGGCGGTTCGGTTCGTTCCATTCCCGGCACGACGCGCCCGAAACCACCGACGCGTGCCCCAGGAAACACCGGACGGCACGTCCACGGGGTGACACCGGCCCCGGCCCACGGGGCCCTGTGCTCACCACCCGATGGTCACGAGGGCCACGGCAGGCCGGGACCGTGCGACACGGACACCGCGCAGCGGCTCGTGAGGACGCGGCGGACTCAGAGGACGCCGCGCACCAGCCGCAGGTCCTCGGTGTGCCGGTACCAGGTCCACCGCTCCACCGGGCGAGGGTGGTTCACCCCGTCCTTGACCGCCCGGGTCGGCAGACAGCCCAGCTGCATCGCCCGCCCGCGGGCCGTACGCACCCGCCGCCCGAGCAGGCCGAACCGCACCACCCGCACCACCAACCCGGGGCCACCCTCCGGGTCCGGGGTCACCTCCAGACGGGACGCCTGCCCGCGCAGCACCTGGGCCTCGTCGCAGTACGCCACCCCGCGAACCGGGCCGACCACCCCGCGCCCCACCAGCACACCGCCCGCGTCGTCCCGCACCAGCGGCACCGGGTCGGCCTCCCCGCCCAGCGCCAGCTCGGCCGCCCGGTCCACCGCGGTGGGCAACCCCCACAGCTCCGCCACCGCCGAACGCGGATCGGTCGGCACGAATCCCACCACCACGTCGGACAGCCGCTCGGTGCGCAGCAGCCGGAGCACCACGGCAGCCAGGTCGGCGTCCGTCCCGCACACCACCAGCCGACGCCCGCCCAGCTCGCGCAGGATCGGGTCGACCTCGTCCTTGCCCGGCGTGGCGGGCAGGTCACGCAGCTCGACCCCGCTACGCTCCGCGATCGCCGGGCACCGTGCGTACTGTGATGCGTTTCCGCAGGCCAGTGCCACCGCGTCCATCGTCTGCTCCTGGTTTACGCTCGGGGACCGGCATCAGCCGTCCAAGTCAGGTTGGAGTTTCACATGCCGGCGATCGTCCTCATCGGTGCCCAGTGGGGCGACGAGGGGAAGGGCAAGGCCACCGATCTGCTCGGGGAGCAGGTCCAGTGGGTGGTCCGCTACCAGGGCGGCAACAACGCCGGCCACACCGTGGTCCTGCCCGACGGACAGGACTTCGCGCTGCATCTCATCCCGTCGGGGATCCTCACCCCCGGTGTGACCAACGTGATCGGCAACGGTGTGGTCGTCGACCCCGGCGTGCTGCTGGAGGAGCTCGACGGCCTCGAGGCCCGTGGTGTCGACACCGAGCGTCTGCTGATCTCGGCGGACGCACACCTGATCATGCCGTACCACGTGGCCATCGACCGGGTCACCGAGCGCTACCTCGGCAAGTCCAAGATCGGCACCACCGGCCGCGGTATCGGCCCCTGCTACCAGGACAAGGTGGCCCGGGTCGGGGTGCGGGTGCAGGACCTGTTGGACGAGAAGATCCTCCGGCAGAAGGTCGAGGCCGCGCTGGAGTTCAAGAACCAGGTCCTGGTCAAGGTCTACAACCGCCGGGCGATGGACCCCAACGAGGTGGTGGACAGCGTCCTGGAGAAGGCGGCCAGGTTCGCCCACCGCATCGCGGACACCCGGCTGCTGCTCAACCAGGCGCTGGACCGCGGGGAGAACGTGCTGTTGGAAGGGTCGCAGGGCACCCTGCTGGACGTCGACCACGGCACCTACCCGTTCGTGACCTCCTCCAACCCCACCGCGGGCGGTGCCTGCGTGGGGGCGGGCATCGGACCGCGGCGCATCACGGCGGTGCTGGGCATCCTCAAGGCCTACACCACCCGGGTCGGGGCCGGGCCGTTCCCCACCGAGCTGCACGACGAGATGGGGGAGCGCCTGCGCAGGACCGGCGGCGAGTTCGGGGTCACCACCGGCCGCTCCCGGCGCACCGGCTGGTTCGACGCGGTCATCGCCCGCTACGCCGCCCGGGTCAACGGCATCACCGACTTCTTCCTCACCAAGCTGGACGTGCTGTCCGGTCTGGAGCGCATCCCGGTGTGCGTGGCCTACGAGGTCGACGGTCGCCGGGTGGACGAGATGCCCATGACCCAGACCGAGGTGCACCACGCCAAGCCGATCTACGAGGAGCTGCCCGGCTGGTCCGAGGACATCAGCGGCTGCCGCTCCTTCGAGGAGCTCCCGGCCAACGCCCGCGCCTACGTGGAGCGCCTGGAGGAGATGTCCGGCGCCCGGGTCTCGGTGATCGGTGTCGGTCCGGGCCGTGAGCAGACCATCGTCCGGCACAAGATCCTCTGAACCCTCTGAGCGGACACGACGTGTCCCGGGAAGACCCGGGACGCACCGCACGGGTGGCGCCCGGGGCCCGACGGCCCCGGGCGCCGCGTGTTCTCCGACGCCGTGTCGGGGGCCCCTGGCAGGCTCTCTTCCACCCCGCCGATGCGGGTGTCACCAGGGAGGTGAGCCGTGCGCTACGGGCGGATCGGATCCATGAGAACCACGCCGGGACACCGGGACGAGGTGATCGCCCTCCTGGTGGAGGCGGCCGAGAACCTCCGGGACGCCGGCTGTCACCTGTACCTGGTGGCCCGCTCGGCCACCGACCAGGACACCGTCTGGGTTACCGAGGTGTGGGAGAGCCGGGAACACCACGCCGCGTCCCTGCAGCTCCCCGGGACCCGGGCCGCCATCGAACGGGCCATGCCGCTGCTCACCGGCGAGTTCACCGCCCAGGAACTGGACGTCGCCGGAGGCCTGGGGCCGTGACGACACCGGGCCGTTCCCGCCACGGCTCCGGTGTGACGGGAACGGCCCGGTGTCGGTACTGCCGCGGAACGCGGACCGTGGGCGGGCCACGGTCGGGCCCGGGTCAGCGGTGGACCAGCACCTCCTGGCGCGCCGCGACCGCGGTGTCCGGGTTGTCGCTGAACAGACCGTCGATGCCGGTGCGAATGAACACCTCGTACTCGGCGAACGCGTCACCGTACTCGGCGGGGTTGTCCGAGGACCGGAAGTCCGCCGGCAGGAAGGTGTTCTCGTTGCGGAACGTCCACGGGTGCACCACCAGACCCACCGCGTGCGCGTCCCGCACCAGACTGGTCGGCTCGGTCAGGAAGCCCGCGGCGTCCCGCGGGATGATCAGGTCCTTGTTCGGACCCAGCCCCTGGGCGTAGGTGGCGATCTCGGCCAGGCCGGCGGGCGTCACCAGGTCCGCGTAGGTGCGCGGGTCACCGGACTCCACGAAGTCCGCGGGAGCACCGCTGGAGTCCACCAGCTGCACCAGCGGCACCCGCACCTTCCGGCTCAGCTCCTTGAGGTTGCCGACCTCGAAGGACTGGATGAACACCTTGGCGTTCGGCCGGTTCAGGCCGTTGCGCTGCAACGTCTCCACCAGCAGCGGTTCCAGGGCCAGGCCCTGCTTGCGGAAGTAGGTGGGGTGCTTGGTCTCGATGTACAGGCCGATCTCGCGCTTCAGCTCCCGGGACAGTCGCCGGGACAGGTCGATGACCTCCTGGAGGGTCGGCACTTCGTAGCGGCCGTCGTAGAGCGTGTTGTGCGGGCGGACGTCCGGGATGCGCTCCTTGGCCCGCAGCGTCTTCAGCTCGGCGAGGGTGAAGTCCTCGGTGAACCAGCCGGTGACCGCCTTCCCGTCGATCACCTTGGTGGTCCTGCGGTCGGCGAACTCGGGCCGTTCGGCCACGTCGGTGGTACCGCTGATCTCGTTCTCGTGCCGGGCGACCAGCACACCGTCCTTGGTGGCCACCACGTCCGGTTCGATGTAGTCGGCACCCATCCGGGCGGCCAGTTCGTACGAGGCCAGGGTGTGCTCCGGACGGTACCCGGACGCCCCGCGGTGGCCCACGACCACGAACGTGCGCGCGTCGGGTCGGCCCTTCCCCTGCACCTCCGCCACCGGGGCTGCGGGCGTGCTGCCCGGTTCTGCTCCCGCCGCGGGCAGCGTGGTGGCACCCAGCAGCGCGAGAGCGGATACCACGATCCCGGCGATCCGGGACGTCCTGCCCTTCCGCACCATGTCTCGTCCTCCCGTCCTTCCGCGCGACCCCGCGCCCTCCGGGCGTCCCGGTGGGCTCCACGACGTCGGCGTTCGTTGCGCGGGGTCTTCCGCGGTGAGCCGTGGCTCCGTCACCGTGGCAGGGCAGGGCAACGGCCCCACCACGCCGGGGTGAACGCGGCGCCACGAGATCGGCAACGTGGCGGAACACGCGTCCAGCCCGGGCTCACGTCGTCGTACCGGAGGAACCACGCCCGGGTCGACCGCCGATCGGGCGGCGTCCGGTGACTGCACCCCGTAGCGGCATCACCCGTTCGAATGACCTGGTCGCGTCCGCACGTTGCGTTGCGGCTTGGTTGCGAGGTCTTCAGCAGTGACTTGCCTCACGGGTAGCGTGCCGTGGCGTTCGGAACTGTCGCCGAGTCCAGGAGGTGGCCTTTGGCCAGGCCGGTCGACCGGGAACCGCGCCCTCCTGCCACGGAGAGGACCGGGTCACCAGGGGAGCCCGACACCCGGGAACTCGACACCCGGGAGCCCGAGAAGGGGCCGGAGGCCCAGGAGTCCGAGACCCGGGTGGACGTCGACGAGTTGGTGGGCGAGTTCGACGAGGAACGCCCGGCCCGCCGCCTGTCCCGACCCCTGGAGCTGGGCATCGGCGCAGCCGCGCTGATCATCGCGCTGCTGGTGCTCCGCCAGGTGTTCGACCCGTTCAGCAAGGGCAACCAGTACTACCTGGTGATCTTCCTCGGCCTGACGCTGCCGCTGGTGTTCCTCAGCTACCGGCCCACCGGCCGCGGACGGGCCGCCAAGGGCGACCGCGACGACCCCGGCGTGCTCGACTGGGTGTTCGCCGTGCTGGCACTGCTGGTCGGCCTCTACCCGGTGCTGCCGATCACCCTCGGCGACGGCGGGGGCGGCTACGACGCCTTCCTCGACCGGCAGGGTGTGCTCTCCACCCTCGACGTGGTCGCCGGTGCGCTGCTGCTCCTGCTGGTGCTGGAGGCGTGCCGTCGCACCACCGGCTGGGTGTTGCCCGGGGTGTGCCTGGTGTTCCTGGCCTACGCCTACTACGGCGGCTACCTGCCCCCGAGCTGGGCCGTCGCCCACTCCGGCATCGACTTCAGCCAGATCATCAACGCGCTCTACAACGACGCCAGCGGCTTCTACGGCACCCCGCTCGACGTGGCGGCCACCTACATCGTGCTGTTCACCATCTACGGCGCGGTACTCGACCGCAGCGGGGCCGGGAAGTTCTTCGTCGACCTGAGCTTCGCCGCGTTCCGTCGTTCCCGCACCGCGCCCGGCCGCACCGCCGCGTTCGCCGGGTTCCTGCTGGGCACCGTGTCCGGCTCGGGCACCGCCACCACGGTCAGCCTGGGTGCGGTGGTCTGGCCGATCCTGCGCCGCGCCGGCTACCCGAAGGAGCAGGCCGGTGGTCTGCTCGCCGCCTCGGGCATCGGCGCGATCCTGTCCCCGCCCACCCTGGGGGCCGCGGCCTTCATCATCGCCGAGTACCTGCAGGTCTCGTACTTCGACGTGCTGCTGTGGGCGTGCCTGCCCACCCTGCTGTACTACCTGGGCATCGCGCTGGCGGTGGAGGCGGACGCCCGCCGCTTCGGTGCACACCCCGTTGCGGGGGAGCACCCGCGGGCCTGGCAGGTGCTGCTGCGCGGCGGCTACCACCTGCTGTCGCTGGGGATCATCGTGGTGTTCCTGGCACTGGACATCCCACCGTTCTCCGCCGTGGTGTACGCCACCGGGGTGGCCGCGCTGTTCGCCCTGGTCGCGACGCTGTTGCGGGAGCGGTCCGGGAGCGCGGTGCTCGGCTGGGTCCGCGAGCTGGCCGCCGCCCTCGCCGGCGGGGTGCGCGGTGCGCTGCCGGTGGTCGCGGTGTGCGCCGCCGCCGGTATGATCACCTCGACGATCACCAAGACCGGGGTGGGGCAGGTGCTGTCCGCCACCCTGGTCGACACGGCCCGGGCCATCACCGACAACCCGATCGGTGTGCTGGTGCTGACCGTGGCGTTCTCCGCGGTCGCCGTCAGCCTGCTCGGCCTGGCGGTACCGGTGACCGCGTCGTTCATCATCGCCTGGGTGGTGATCGGCCCGGCCCTGGGTGAACTGGGCATCTCGGACGCGGCGCGGGCGATGTTCCTCTTCTACTACTCGGTGCTCTCCGAGGTGACTCCGCCGACCGCGCTGGCGGCGGTGGCCGCGTCCGCCATCACCGGCGGCCGCGTCATGCCGACCATGATGCAGGCCTGGAAGTACACCCTGCCGGCGTTCCTGGTGCCGGTCGCGTTCGTGCTCACCGACAACGGCCCGGCCCTGCTGCTGCAGCGGCCGGTGTCGGTCGTGCTGTGGGTGCTGGCCGCCTCCGCGCTCGGGGTGGCCGCGCTCGCCGTGGTGACCGGCGGCTGGCTCCTTGGCCCGGCCGGATGGCCGGAGCGGGCGCTGTGCCTGGTCGCCGCGCTGCTGTTGCTCTACCTGGAACCGTGGGCCGCCCTGACGGGTGCGGTCGTGGTGGCGCTCGGTGTCGTCGTGCACCTGGCGCTCCGCCGCACCCGTGCGCGCGCGGCCGATCCGGTCGTCACCGTGACGGACTGAAGGGGAGAGAACGTTGGGCAAGTGGCCGTACCGCCTGGTCGCCGCGCTGCTGGCGGCCGGGATGCTCGCCGCGGGATGCGGTGGCAAACGCACCAACGACACGAGCGGGGCCAGTGGTGACGCCGCGGCGGCCTCGTGCGAGACCGGCGAGGGACGCATCACCATCGCGACCGGTAACTCCACCGGCGTGTACTACGCGCTCGGCGGCGGCCTGGGCCAGCTGATCAGCGACAACACCACGCTGCGGGCCAACGCCGCCGAGACCGGCGCCTCGGTGCAGAACATCCAGCAGCTGGTGGCCGGCGACTACGACGTCGCGTTCTCGCTGGCCGACACCGCGGCGGACGCGGCGACCGGCAAGGGCCCCTTCGAGGGCAAGCCGCAGCCGATACGGGCGCTGACCCGGCTCTACCCGAACTACACGCACGTGGTGGTCCGGGCGGACAGCGGGATCAACAGCGTCGCCGACATGCGGGGCAAGCGCATCTCCACCGGCTCCCCCAAGTCCGGCACCGAGGTGATCGCCCAGCGGTTGCTGCAGGCGGCCGGACTGGACCCGGAGAAGGACGTGCAGGCGCAGCGCCTGGACCTGACCAAGACCGTCGACGGGATGAAGGACGGCTCGATCGACGGCCTGTTCTGGTCCGGTGGCCTGCCCACCGCGGCGATGACCGACCTGACCACCTCGCTGGGTGACCGGGTGAAGTTTCTCGACGTCACCCCGTTGCTGGACACCATGAAGCAGATCAACCCGGTCTACGACACCGCGATCATCCCGGCCGCGACCTACCAGCTCCCGGCCGACGTGCCGACCATCGTGGTGCCGAACGTGCTGCTGGTGCGGGAGGACTTCCCGGCGAACAACGCCTGCGCCCTGACCAAGCTGATCTTCGACCGGAAGGCCGACCTGGAGAGGGTGCACCCGGCGGCGAAGGACATCACGCTGGACACCGCGGCGAAGACCGACCCGGTGCAGCTCCACCCGGGCTCGCGTCGGGCCCTGGACGAGCTGAACGCCGGATGACCGGACCGGCTCGGACGTGAACCACGGGCCCGCCGTCGGGGGCGATGCTCCCGGCGGCGGGCCCGTTCCGTTCCGCGCCGACGACGGGGGTGCCACTGGGCCGGTCGGGGGAACTACGCTGGTGGTCCGTGCGCGTTCTGGTGATCGGCTCCGGTGCCCGTGAGCATGCCCTGGTCCTCGCCCTCTCCCGCGACCCTGCGGTGACCGCACTCGCCTGTGCCCCGGGCAACGCGGGTATCGCCGCCCTCGCCGAGCTCCTCGCGGTCGACGTGACCGATCCCGAGGCGGTGGCCGGCCTGGCCCGCCGGTGGCGAGCCGATCTCGTGGTCGTCGGGCCGGAGGCGCCGCTGGTCGTCGGGGCGGCCGACGCGGTCCGGGCCGCCGGCATCCCGTGTTTCGGCCCGTCGAAGGCCGCCGCCCGCATCGAGGGGTCCAAGGCGTTCGCCAAGGACGTCATGACCGCGGCCGGGGTGCCCACCGCGCGCAGCGAGGTGGTGGACAACCCGGCGCACCTGGACGCCGCGCTGGACCGGTTCACCGCGCCGTACGTGGTCAAGG
This sequence comes from Pseudonocardiaceae bacterium, assembly GCA_036562635.1. Lineage (GTDB taxonomy): Bacteria > Actinomycetota > Actinomycetes > Mycobacteriales > Pseudonocardiaceae > DATCJU01. The sequence continues at coordinate 13,322 of DATCJU010000150.1, read as the reverse complement.
ACGACGGGCTGGCCGCGGGCAAGGGTGTGGTGGTGACCCCCGACCTGGAGCGGGCCCGTGCACACGCCCTGCGCCTGCTCGACGCCGGCCACCCGGTGCTGCTGGAGAGCTACCTGGAGGGGCCGGAGGCCTCGCTGTTCTGCCTGGTCGACGGCACCACGGTGGTACCGCTGCTGCCGGCGCAGGACTTCAAGCGGGTGGGCGACGGCGACACCGGCCCCAACACCGGCGGCATGGGCGCCTACGCGCCGCTGCCGTGGGCCCCGGCTGACCTGGCCGACGAGGTGGTCCGCCGCATCGTGCAGCCCACCGTCGACGAGATGGCCCGCCGTGGCACCCCGTTCACCGGGCTGCTCTACGCCGGCCTGGCGCTGACCGCGGACGGCCCGCAGGTCATCGAGTTCAACTGTCGCTTCGGCGACCCGGAGACCCAGGTGGTGCTGGAGCTGCTGCGCACCCCGCTGGCCGGGTTGCTGCTGGCCACCGCCACCGGTCGACTCGCCGAGCACCCGCCGCTGGAGTGGGCGGACGGTGCCGCGGTCACCGTGGTGATCGCCGCCGAGGGCTACCCGGGCCGGCCGCGCACCGGGGACGTGATCACCGGGGCGGACGCCGAGGGTGTGCTGCACGCCGGGACCCGGCGCCGGGAGGACGGGGCGATCGTGTCGGCCGGCGGCCGCGTGCTGTCGGTGGTCGGCACCGGTCCGGACCTGGCCGCCGCGCGCGAGGCGGCCTACCGCCGGGTGGCGGGAATCCGGCTCACCGGGGCGCACCACCGCACCGACATCGCGCTGCGTGCCAGCCGCGGCGAGATCAGCATCCCCACCCGCGCCTGACCCCTCCGCCGGTGCGGGCCGACCCCGGTCGGCCCGCACCGCGCACCGGGTGCCGCGAGGCGACGGCCCCCGTGGTCACATGCCCTCGTCGTTACTCCGAACGGGTCTGGCACCCTGGTCCCCATGTCAGACGTCCTGAGCCGGCTCGGGGTGGCACAGCGGGCCGCCGTGCCGCCGTTCCACGTGATGGAGGTGCTCTCCGCCGCCGCGCGGCGGCAACGCGAGCGCGGTGACGTGGTGTCGCTGGCCGCGGGCCAGCCGTCCAGCCCGGCCCCGGCACCGGTGCGCGAGGCCGCGGAACGTGCCCTGCGCGAGCACACCCTCGGGTACACCGAGCAGCTGGGCATCCCGGAGCTGCGGGAGGCGATCGCCGGGCACTACCACCGCTGGTACGGCCTGGACGTCGAGCCCGACGACGTGGTGGTGACCACCGGCTCCTCCGGGGGGTTCCTGCTGGCGTTCCTCGCCGCGTTCGACGCCGGGGACGCGGTGGCGTTGCCCCGCCCCGGCTACCCGGCCTACCGCAACATCCTGTCCGCCCTGGGCTGCCGGGTGGTGGATCTGCCGTGCGGCCCGGAGACCCGCTTCCAGCCCACGGTGCGGATGCTGGAGGAGCTGGACGAGCCGATCCGCGGGCTGGTGGTGGCCAGCCCGGCCAACCCCACCGGTACCGTGCTGGACGCCGCCGAGTTGGCCGCGATCGCCGAGTGGTGCGAGGCCAACGGCGTGCAGCTGATCAGCGACGAGATCTACCACGGCACCACCCACGGCGAGCAGCCCGGCTGTGCGTGGCAGACCTCCCGCGAGGCCGTCGTGGTGAACTCGTTCTCCAAGTACTTCGCCATGACCGGGTGGCGACTGGGCTGGATGCTGGTGCCCCGCCGGCTGCTGCGCGCGGTGGACTGTCTGACCGGCAACTTCACCCTGTGCCCGCCGGCGCTGGGGCAGTACGCGGCGGTGGCCGCGTTCACCGACGAGTCCTACGCCGAGGCCGACGCGCACGTGGCCCGCTACCGCACCAACCGGGACCTGCTGCTCGCCGGGCTGCGTCGGCTCGGCGTCGAGCGGCTCGCCCCGGCCGACGGGGCGTTCTACGCCTACGCCGACATCGGGCACCTGACGGACGACTCGATGACGTTCTGCCGGCGGTTGCTGGACGACGTCGGACTGGCCGTCGTGCCCGGGGTGGACTTCGACCCGGTGGACGGGCACCGCTTCGTGCGGATGTCGTTCGCCGGCAGCACCGAGGACGTCGCCGAGGCCCTGCGCCGACTGGAGGCGTGGCTGCCGGGCCGGTAGCCCCGGGGACCCTCCGAGGGGGCACCCGGACGGGCCGGGCGGTGGGTGGTGCAGGACCGGACCCGGTCGGGAACCCGGGTCGGGCACCGATCGGCCACCTCGTGCGTTGGACAGGGGGAGACACCTGACGGGGTGCTCGGACGGGGAGGGCTGTATGTGGTGGCGGATCATCGGTGGACTGCTGGTCGTCTGGCTGGCGGTGTCCGTGCTGGGTGCGGTGATCAAGGGACTGTTCTGGCTGGCGGTGGTGGGGGCGATCGCGTTCGCCGTCACCGCGGTGGTCGGCTGGGCGCGTAGGTCCGAACTGCCCGGGAAGTCCGGGAGGGACCGCCTGCCCCGCTGAGTCGGGCGGCGGAACCGCTCGGGTTCGTCGGTCGAGCCGGGACCGGTGGCGCTGGAACGCCCCGGGTCGGGGGTCCGGCTCGACCGGCCCCGGTCGGGGCGGGCCGGGTCAGCCGGACGGCAGCAGGATCTCGGCACGCACCGGCCGGTGGTCGCTGGCCGCGGTGGGCAGCACCTGCGCGGAACACACCACCAGCGGGGCACCGACCAGGACGTAGTCGATCCGCAGGGTCGGCCTCGGTGCCGGGAAGGTGTGGCCGTCCCCGCTCCCGGCGACGGCGTGCGCGTCGACCAGCACCTCGGTGAGCGGGGCGAGTTCCGGGTCGCCGGGCAGGGTGTTGAGGTCACCGGTGAGCACCACCGGTTCGGCGGAGGCCAGCACCGCCTCGCGGATCCGTGCGGCCTGGAGCCGCCGCGCGCGTGCGCTGTCGAACTGCAGGTGGGTGTTCAGCACGCGTATCCGGTGGCCGCGCACCAGGAGGACCGCCTCCAGCAGACCACGCTGCTCCTCGCCGCCGTCGGCCTTGGGCAGCCGGACGTTGCGTTGTTCCAGCACCGGGAACCGGGAGAGCAACGCCGTGCCGTACTGGCGGCGCGGGGCGGACACGGTGAGCGGGTCCAGGTCCAGGTTCGTCCCGTACCCCACGTGCATGCCCAGCATGCGGCCCAGCTCGGCCGCCTGGTCGGCGAACCCGCTGTGCGGACCGAAGTGCCGGTCCACCTCCTGCAGGCCCACGACGTCGGCGCCCGAGGCGCGGATCTCCCCGGCCACGCGGGCCAGGTTGAGCTCGTGGTCCGGCCCCTCGGCGTGGTGGATGTTGAACGACAGCACGGTCAGCACGAGCCGACCGGGGTGACGGTCCGGACGGGTCGGGTGAGGACGTGCCAGGCCACCCGCCGCGTCCGGACCGTCCGGCGGGCGGTGCCGACTGTCGGGAGCACGCCGGACCACCGCCCTCACCGTACGCAGGTCACAGGACGTCCGCTCGTCGTCCACCCCCGGCCGGAACCGTGTGCCGGGGCGGGGTGTGCGGAGCCCGGTCAGGGCAACAGGCCCAGCTCGGTCAACCGGGCCCGGGCGGCGTCCGCACCCGACCACAGCTCGGCCTGCAGCCCCGCGGCCCGGGCGCCGTCCACGTTGGGCCGGCGGTCGTCAAGGAACAGGCACTCCTCGGGGCGCGCGTCGAGCCGGTGCACCAGCTCGGTGAAGATCTTCGCGTCGGGCTTGGCCACACCCAGGTCCCCGGAGAACACCAGGTGCGCGAAGTACCGGGCCCAGGGCTGCCGCTCGACGGCCCGTGCGAACGAGGCCGGGGCGTTGGACAGCAGGGCCAGCGGTACCCCCGCCGCGGTCAGCTCGTCGAGCAGTGTCGTCGTCCCGGGATCCAGTTCCAGCCAGCCCCGGACGTCCCGCTCGGTGAGTTCCGCCGCGGTGGTCTCGTCCACCACCTCCGCGGCGGGCAGCCCCAGCTCGGTGGCGACCCCACGCCAGTAGTCCAGGTCGGGCTGGCCGCGGTCGTAGGCGTCCCGCCGTGCCCAGTAGGCCGACTCGAAGCGGTCGACCGGCACGCCGTAGCGGGCGGCCAGTTCGGGCAGGGCGTCGGTGCGTCGGCTGATCACCTCGCCGTAGTCGAACACCACCCAGCGGACAGCACTCATCCGTCTCTCCTCGGCAGGATCGCACCCGGGCCGGGGTGACCCGGGGAACTCGGGCGGGACGTCACGACGTCGACGGCTGCGGGGCCGACCGGGGCAGCACGTGCTCTCCGATCCGGCGCAGTGCCTCGTCGATGTCGGCGCGGGTGACGTCCCGGTGGGTGACGAACCGGACCCGTCCGGCCATCGGGGTGGCCAGCACCCCCACGTCGGCGAGCTGCCGCAGGGTGAGTGCGACGTCCGGGACCTCGGCCATCACGATGTTGGTCTGCGGGGTCTCGACCATCCAGCCCAGCTCGGTCAGGCCGGTGGCCAGAGCCGCGGCGTTCTCGTGGTCGACCGCCAGCTCCTCGACGCGTTCCAGGGCCACCAGGCCGGCCGCGGCCAACACCCCACCCTGCCGCACCCCGCCGCCGAGCATCTTGCGCACCCGGCGGGCCTCGACGACGAAGTCGGCGGAACCGGCCACCAGGGAGCCGACCGGGGCACCCAGTCCCTTGCTCAGGCAGGTCTGGACGGTGTCGGCACCGACGGTGAGCGCGGCGGGCGGAACGCCGAGGGCGACGGCGGCGTTCCAGAGCCGCGCCCCGTCCAGGTGCACCCGCAGGCCGTGGTCCTTGGCGGCGGCCACCAGCTGGGCGTGTTCGTGCGGGGGGATCACCGTGCCGCCGGCGGCGTTGTGCGTGTTCTCCAGGCACAGCAGGGTGGTGCGCAGCGTGTAGTACGGCCCGTTCCCACCGGCCGCGGCCCGCACCGTGTCCGCGGAGACACGCCCGGGACCGGCGTCCCAGGGGAGGGCCTCGGGCATGCCCTGGGCCAGCCAGGCGGCGGTGCCCAGCTCGGAGCCCAGGACGTGTGCTCCCTGCGGTGCCAGGAACCGGTCACCGCGGCGCAGGTGCACCATGAGCGCGATGACGTTGCCCATCGATCCGCTGGGCACCCACAGGGCGGCCTCGGTGCCCAGCAGTTCGGCGACCCGTTCCTCCAGGGCCCGCATGGTGGGGTCGTGGTCGAGGACGTCGTCGCCCACCTCGGCGGCGGCCATCGCGGCGCGCATGCGTTCGTCCGGACGGGTGACAGTGTCGGAGCGGAGGTCGATGGGGGCGCGCTGGGTCACGAACAGATCACACCATATGCACCTTGGCGGTATTCATTCGCCCCAACGGAGGAACCTCGCGGGTAGGTGTAAGGAACAGGCTCCGCAAAACGCTGGACAGTAGTGAGGAAACAGGCGTTCCTCTGTCACCCTTCCGAGGGGAACCCGATCGTTCGTATCCGGGCGTGCAACCGGAACGGCGATCATGTCCGTCTGGTTGAGTGCAGGCACGACGAGTGGAGAACCGCGCGTGGACCAGCGCGAGGAGCGGGAGTTCGCTGAGTACTTCATGGCTCGGCGGGAGGCGGTGCGCCGCACTGCCTACCTGCTCTGTGGTGACTGGCACCGCGCGGACGACCTGGCCCAGACGGCCTTCGTCGCGCTGCACCGGAAGTGGCGGAAGATCCGGGACCGGGGGGCCCTGGACGCCTACGTCAGGAGGACGTTGGTGCGGGCGGTGGTGGACGAGTCGCGGCGTCCCTGGCGGCGGGAACGCACCGTCGAGCAGTTCCCGGACGCACCGGTGTCCGCCCCTGAGCTCGGAGACACCGTCGCGACCCGGGAGGCGCTGCTCGCGGGCCTGCGCCGTATCCCGCCACGCCAGCGGGCCGTGCTGGTGCTGCGGTTCCTGGACGGGCTGGACGTCGCCGCGGTGGCGGAGGCGTTGGGGTGCTCGGTGGGCACCGTGAAGAGCCAGACGGCTCGTGGCCTGGAGGCGTTGCGAGGCGTGCTGGGGGACGTGTTGGACGACCTGCGGTCGGTGTCGTGAACCGGGACGTGCACCGCAGGGAACGGGTCCGGGAGACCGGGCCGGACGGACGGTCGAGGAGGTGGGCTTAGGTGGACGAGCGCAGGCTCACGGAGTTGTTCCGTGACGCGGTGTGCGACGCGCCGCCCGCATCCTTCGACGTGCGGGACGTCACCGAGGCCTCGCGCCGGGCGACGCGGCGACAGCGTGCGGCGGTGCTGGTGGGTTCCGCGATGGGGGTGGCGGTGCTGTTCGGCGGGGCCGCGATGTTCACGGACCTGCTGGGATCGTCCACCTCCGGCTCCACCGTGGCCGGCCCGCAGACCGGTCCTGGTGATCCCCTCGGGACGGGCGGGAGACAGGAGAGGGTCGCCCCGGTGTCCCCGTTCCAACAGCCGGATGGCCCGGGGACGGCCGGTGAGCCGTCCGGCGGTGCTCCGGCGACGAGCTTCCCGGGAGGCCCGCCTATGCAGGGGGGCGGGACTTCCGGGGAGGCCGGTCCCGGGACCGGCAGCACCCAGGACGGGTGCGGACCGGCGGACCGGGAGCTCGCCGACGCCCTCGCGGGCGAGCTCCCGGCCGCTGCCGGCCGGTCTCCGGTCCCGCTGGGGGTGGAGTGTCCGGTCGGGGCGCGCGGGGTGCGCGTGCCGGTGCAGGACGGGACTGCGACGGGGGACATCACGGTGGTGCTCGGCCCCGAGGGCAGCGGTGCGTCCGGTGCGGGTGAGGTGAACCGGCCGGACGGGGCGCGCGGGTTCGCCGCGGTGACGCCGAGCGGGCGGCTGTTGACCGTGACCAGCGAGTCGACCTCCGGGACGACGCCTCCGTTCGCCGACCGGGTGGGCGAGCTGGCGCAGCGGCTGGCCGAGCGGTTCTGAGGGGTGGGACCGGCCGCCCCCGGTGGGGTGGGCCGGTGCCACGGCGGAGCCGGTCCCGCGGGGTGGGTCACCCGGCGTGGCGGACCAGGGTGAGGAACTCCTGACGGGTACGGGGGTCCGAGCGCACCACACCCAGCAGGGACGAGGTGACCGTGCTCGTGCCGCTCACCTGCACGCCGCGCAGCGTCATGCACATGTGCTCGGCCTCCAGCACCACGCCGACCCCCTTGGGGCGCAGGTGCGTGTCCAGCCAGTCGGCGATCTGCTTGGTCATCCGCTCCTGCACCTGGGGGCGCCGGGCGAACAGCTCCACCACCCGGGCGAGCTTGGACAGGCCGAGGATGCGTTCGCCGGGCAGGTACCCCACGTGCGCCACCCCGACGAACGGGAGCAGGTGGTGCTCGCACACCGAGTGGAACGGAATCCGGCGGGCCAGCACCAGCTCGTCGTAGCCTTCGTCGTTGGGGAACGTGGTCAGGTCGAACTCGCGCGGGCTGAGCAGCTCGGCGTAGGCCTTGGCCATCCGCCGGGGTGTCTCGGCCAGGACCGGGTGGGTCACGTCCAGACCCAGGGCGGTCAGCAGGTCCCGTGCCGCCTCGGTGGCCTTGACCAGGTCAGGCTCCGGGGTGTCGCGTTCGATGCGGATCCGGACGGCACCCTCGTCCGTCGGCCTGCCGGTCGCGTGGTCGTCGGCGGGGCTGGGCATCACGCTGTCCACTCCGTTCTCCGGGCGCGAGTCCACGGCGCCCCGGCTCGGCCGGTGATTTAACCAAAAGTGTTCGGCGTAAAGCGGGGTCGGGTCAAGAACACGACCGTCCAGTCGCAGCATGCGCCTCACGGTGCGCCCGGATCCACCCAAGGTGGCCTCCACCACCCCGGTCCAGGTGTAGTGTCGCCCCGTGCACGAGCACGACGGTGTTCGAGCCGTCACGGCCATCGCCGCCATCGCCGACAAGGTGCGCCGCGACCTGTTCCACTACGTGCGGCGTCAGCAGCGCCCCACCACCCGGGACGAGGCGGCCGAGGCCACCGGCATCTCCCGCAAACTGGCCGCGTACCACCTCGACGAGCTGGTCGACGTCGGACTGCTGCGCGCCGGCTACCAGCCCTCGGACCGGCGTCGGGGACGCCCGCCCAAGGTCTACCAGGCCGCCAACACCGCCTTCGCCGTCACCATCCCCGCACGCCGCTACGACCTGCTCGGCGAGATCCTGCTGGACGCACTGGCGGCCGCGACCCGTGCCCCCGGCACCGCCGACGAGGACGACGGGCCACGGGCACACGCCCTGCGCGCGGCCCGGCGTCGGGGCCGGGAGGTGGCGGCCCAGCTCGCCGCCGAGACCACGGGGACGGTCGGGGAACGCCGCAACCCTCTGAACAGCGCGTACCGGGCGCTGGAGCGGCTCGGCTTCGAACCCCGACAGCCCGCCCCGGACGTGGTGGAACCGACCAACTGCCCGTTCCACCGGCTCGCCCAGCGGGAACCGGAACTGGTGTGCGCGATCAACCGCGAGTTCTGCGCCGGACTGTTCGATGCCGTCGGCCCGGCGGCCACCGGGGACAGCGGGGTGGTCGTCGAAACCCCGTCTCACCCGGGCGGATGCTGTGTGCGGGTTCGTCACCACCCACCCTCCTGAAGAGGAGTGGCACGATCCCCGCATGGTTCCCCCCAGCAGCCCGGTGAACGCATCGGCCAGCACCCCCAAGGGCGAGCGACGGCGGCAGGCCCTGGTCGAGGCCGCCGCACAACTGCTCGTCGAGGGGGGATTCGACGCGGTCCGCCACCGCGCGGTCGCCGAGCGGGCCGGGCTGCCGTTGGCCTCCACCACCTACTACTTCAGGGACCTCGACGACCTGGTCGCGGCGGCCCTGGAACACCACGGGCGCACCGAGCTGGAACGCACCCGGGCCCGGTTGGAGGCGATGCCCCCCGGCCGGTGCACCCTCCGCGTCGCGGCCGAGCTGGTCCTGGACCTGCTGCTCGGCGCCCCACGGGAGGGGACGTCCAGCGACGTCGAGGCCGTGGTCACCCGCTACGAGCGACTGGTCGTCACCGGACGCCGCCCCCACCTGCGCCCCCTGTCCCGCGAACTCGGCCTGCAGCTCTACGCGCTGATCCAGCAGATCCTGGCCCGCGCCGGACTGGACCTGGACGACGAGCAGATCCGGCGGATCGTCGCCCTGGTGGACGGCACCGTGGTCAACGCCCTCGTCGAGGTCGACCCCGATCCGCGCGGCGCGGCCCGCGGGGTGTTGTGGGCCGAACTGGCGCGACAGGTCCCCGACGGCGCCACTGAGCTGGGCGGATGACGCCCGTTAGGCTGAGCGGGTGAGCTCGAAGCCCCGCATCCCCGACGTGCTGGCTGCCCGTTACGCGTCCACCGAACTGGCCCGGCTGTGGTCACCGGAACACAAGGTGGTGCTGGAGCGGCAGCTGTGGCTGGCCGTGCTGCGCGCCCAGGCCGATCTCGGTGTCGACGTCCCCGAGGAGGCCCTTGCCGCCTACGAGCGGGTGATCGACCAGGTGGACCTGGCCTCCATCGCCGAGCGGGAGCGGGTCACCCGACACGACGTGAAGGCCAGGATCGAGGAGTTCAACGCCCTGGCGGGCCACGAGCACGTGCACAAGGGCATGACCTCCCGCGACCTCACCGAGAACGTCGAGCAGCTCCAGGTGCGGCGCAGCCTGGAACACGTCCGGGACCGCGTGGTGGCCCTGCTGGCCCGGTTGGCCCGGCTGGCCGCCGAGCACGCCGAACTGGTGATGGCCGGGCGCTCGCACAACGTCGCCGCCCAGGCCACCACCCTGGGCAAGCGGTTCGCCACCGCCGCCGACGAACTGCTGGTCGCGTTCGAGCGGCTGGAGGAACTGCTGAAGCGCTACCCGCTGCGCGGCATCAAGGGCCCGGTGGGCACCGCCCAGGACATGCTGGACCTGCTGGGCGGGGACGCGGACAAGCTGGCCGAACTGGAGCGGCGGGTCGCCGCGCACCTGGGTTTCGAGCGGGTGCTGACCAGTGTCGGCCAGGTCTACCCGCGCTCGCTGGACTTCGAGGTGATCACCACCCTGGTGCAGCTGGCCGCCGCACCGTCCTCGCTGGCCACCACGATCCGGCTGATGGCCGGGCACGAGCTGGTCACCGAAGGGTTCAAGCCGGGCCAGGTCGGCTCCTCGGCCATGCCGCACAAGATGAACACCCGGTCCTGCGAGCGGGTCAACGGGTTGGCCGTGGTGCTCCGCGGCTACGCCTCCATGGTCGGCGAACTGGCCGGTGACCAGTGGAACGAGGGCGACGTGTCCTGCTCCGTGGTGCGCCGGGTGGCGCTGCCGGACGCGTTCTTCGCCTTCGACGGGCTGGTCGAGACGTTCCTGACCGTGCTGGACGAGTTCGGCGCGTTCCCCGCCGTGATCAACCGGGAGCTGGAACGGTACCTGCCGTTCCTGGCCACCACCAAGGTGCTGATGGCCGCGGTGCGGGCCGGGGTGGGTCGGGAGACCGCCCACGAGGTGATCAAGGAGCACGCGGTGGCGTCCGCGTTGGCCATGCGGGAGCAGGGCACCGAGCGCAACGAGCTGCTGGACCGGCTGGCCGCCGACGAGCGGATCCCGCTGGACCGGGCGGCCCTGGAGGCGCTGCTGGCCGACCGGCTGCCGTTCACCGGTGCCGCGTCTGCGCAGGTCGCCGCGGTCGTCCGGCGGGTGGAGGAGATCGTGGCCCGCTATCCGGAGGCGGCGGCCTACGCCCCCGAGCCCATCCTGTGACGGACGCGGTTAACCGCTCCGAACTTCGGAAGTCCGCTGATAGCCTCCGGCCGGAGATCCCGGCGTGGTGAGGAGCAGCCGATGGCCCACGTGCACGCACTGGTCGTCTATCCGATCAAGGGCTGCGCGGGGTTGACGCTGTCCCGCGCCGAGATCACCGACCGGGGGCTCGCGGGGGACCGCGAGTTCATGGTGGTGCGGGCCGAGGACGGGCGGTTCCGCAGTCAGCGGGAGCTGCCGGTGATGGCCGCGGTACGGCCCGAGGTCCTCGACGGGGGCACCCGACTGGTGCTGCGTGCCCCCGGGATGGACGAGCTGAAGACGGAGGTCGTGCCGGACGGGCCGCGCCGCCCGGTGTCGGTGTGGGCCTACACCGGGGACGGGGTCGACCAGGGCGACGAGGCCGCCGAGTGGTTCTCCGAGCTGCTCGGTGAGTCCTGCCGGCTGGTGCGGGTGCCGCCGGACCACCCCAGGACCAGCGGCGGCTGGGCGCCCGGCCGGGTCGGGTTCGCCGACGGCTACGCACTGCTGGTGGCGTCCCAGGCCTCGCTGGACACGCTGAACGCACGCATCCTCGAGTCCGGTGGGGAGCCGGTGGCGATGAGCCGGTTCCGGCCGAACCTGGTGGTCGCCGGATGGGACGAGCCGCACGCCGAGGACCGGGCGCGGCGGGTGACCATCGCCCCCGGTGGGGTGGAGATCGCCGGGATCAAGCGGTGCAAGCGCTGCTCGGTGCCGCTGGTCGACCAGGAGACCGGTCGGCGGGCCGGCCCGGAGCCGATCCGTACCCTGGCCACCTACCGGCGTGATCCGGACGACGGCCAGGTCATGTTCGGGATGAACTTCGCGGTGCTGCGTCCCGGGCCGGTCGCGGTCGGGGACGAGCTCACGGTCACCGAATGGGCCGACCCGGAGGAGTGACGTCGTCTCTTCGCCCGGGTCGATGGACACGGAGAGAACACCAGGCTCGGTGAGGTGAGCCCGAGGACGGCCGATCTCACCCGGTCCGGGCTGGATCTTGTGACGCACCGTAGCTCGGGTGGCGCAACCCGTTGACCTGTCCCACACACCCGGTACGGCATCATCGGGAACCCGTCCGACCATGCCGGCTTGTGAGGGGACGCCGTGCCGATCGTGTTGGAACAGGCCGAGTTCAACGTCCTGTGGCGACGACTCGAACTCGGTGCTCGCCCGCTGATCCTGAACACCCGGGAGCAGGGGTTCACCGTCGACGAGGCCAGGTTCATCGACCAGCAGGCCTGGCAGGCCCTCGCCGCCCGCGGGCTGGTCTTCACCGACGGTTCGGTGCACCCGGACCTGGAGGACGCCCTGCAGACGCTGGCGACGCCCGCGGCCGAGGTCGACCTGCGTTGGGCGCCCGGCATCGGGCAGGAGGTCCGGGCCATGGCCGTCCGGCGCGGTGATCTGGGTGTGGTGGCGATGTTGGACAACACCCAGGGCGATCCCCACGGGAACGGGGGACCCGGCGGACCGATCTACCTGGACGTGGTGCGGGACACCGCGTTCGTCGATGCACTGGTGGGCCTGCTGCCGGACACCCCGCCCGGCCCCGGGAGCGCGGTGAGCATGCCGTCCACCGCGGTGGAGAAGGCGCTGCGCCACTCGGACGGGGACGACGCCGAGTTCGAGGCGGCGCTGATGGACGAGGGGGTGCGCCCGGGGGATGCGCGACTGCTCGTCGACATGGTGGGCGGTGAGCGGTTGGCCGCCGGGCAGATCGGGGCCGCGGTGCGGGACCGCTGGGGCAAGCGGACCCGGGCGCCGTGGGTGGTCGCCCTGACCGACACCCATCGTGGGCGCTACGCGATGTACGAGCGCGGGGGCTGGATCACCGTCGCCCCGGTTTCGCGGCAGCGAATCGTCGAGCTGGTACGGGAACTGCTGCAGTCGGTCTGAGCGTCGGACCTGTGACACCGGAGACGAACGGACGGGCGACGGACCGAATTCGCCGAACCGCACCCGTGCGGAACCACTAACCGCGACACTGGGCCGGACAGCCGGCAGGGGAGGACCGATGGCCGAAGCGAAGAGTATTGCGGCCGGCGAGTGGCTGGATCTCGTCGCGCCGGTGGCGCCGGGATACGGGGCTGTCAGCGGCGCCGTGAGCACGGTGGTGCAGGCGGCCCGGGACGTGGCCGCCCGGGGGGCGCAGGCCGCTGCGCCCACCGCGACCTTCCGTATCCGTACCGAGGACGCCCCGCGCCTCAAGGTGAAGTTCGAGGAAGCCATCCAGGAGCTCCTGCTGGCGCAGAGGACGGCTTTTCGACTGGCGTACATCGATCCGCCCGGTGGGGATCCGGCCAGTGCGGAGGCGGTGCGGAAGCTGGGGGAGAAGGCGGTCGCGGACGACGGCTCGCTGCTGATGGCCATTACCCGGGCGATCGAGGCGCTGCAGTCGGTGATCGACCAGATCGACCAGGCGATCGGCACCTACCAGGAGACCGACGCGAACCAGATGAGGATGGCGTGAACATGCGGGCGGCTCGTTGTGGCATGGCGGCTGCGGGTGTGGTCATCGCACTGCTGGCGGCCGGGTGTGGGACGTCGAGTGTCGGCGGTACCCCGGAGCCGGGGGGTTCTCCTGGCACCGCTGGTGCCACGACGACCCGGGCTTCCGCTTCCTCGACGTCGTCGCAGGAGCGGTTGGCGCCGCCGGTGACCAATCCGAAGAAGCTGCGGGGCC
>DATCJU010000082.1:0-3707 GCA_036562635.1 Pseudonocardiaceae bacterium | reverse complement strand
CCGCGACACCCGCCAGTCCCACTCCCGACGGATCGCGGTGGCGAAACCCAGCTCCAGCAGCGTGTTGAAGTCCCCGTCCGCCGCCTCCAGCACCTGGCCGAGCACCCGGTCCAGCTCGTCGGGCGTCACCGCGTGCAGCCCGATCCGGCCGACCAGGTAGATGTCCCCGGCCTGGTCGATGGTGTAGTGCACCCCGTAGAGCCTGGCGTTCCGGCGCAGCAGGAAGCGGTAGACCTCCTCGTGCGCCTCGTCCGGACGCCGGCAGACGAACGCCTCCACCACCAGCGCGTGCCGACCGACCAGCAGCCAACAGTTCGTCCGCTGCTTCTTGGTGCCGGGCAGCGCGACGAAGAACCGCCCCGGCCCGTCGTGCTCGTACTGCAGTCCGCGTTCGTCCAGGGTGGACCTGATCAGCTCGTCGAGCTCGGCCTTCCCCGGTGTCCCGCTCACACCGCCACCTCCTGTCCCCGCACCGCCGCCGGGAAGGCGGCACCGGCCTGGACGTAGGTTGCCAACAGCGCATCCGCCGTACGTTCCCAGGAGAACCCCTGGGCGTGTCGTACCGCTCCCTCCGACAACATCGCCCGCAACCCGGGCCGGAACAACACGGCGCGTATCGCCTCCACCCAGGCGCCCGTCTCGTGGCCGGGCACCAGCAGGCCGGACTCCTCGTGCGCGACCGCCATCGGCAGACCGCCCACCTCCGCCGCCACCACCGGGGTGCCACAGGCCTGCGCCTCCAGGGCGACCAACCCGAACGACTCGTTGCGACTCGGCACCGCCACCAGGTCGGAGGCCCGGTAGACCTGCCGCAGCGCGGGCGAGGGCTGCGGTGGCAGGAACCGGACCACGTCGCCGATCCCCAGCTCCCCGGCCAGCTTCTGCAGCGCCTCCGGCTGCTCCAGGCCGCTGCCCGAGGGCCCGCCGACGACCAGCACCACCAGCCGGCTGCGCAGCTCCGGCTCCCGGGCCAGCAGCTCCGCGGCCGCGCGCAGCAGCACGTCCGGGGCCTTCAGCGGCTGGATACGGCCGACGAAGGTGAGCACCACGGCGTCCCGCGGCAGACCGAGCGCGGCCCGGGCCTCGGCGGCGCTGCCCGGGGTGAAGCACTCCAGGTCCACCCCCGGCGGCACGGTCACCACCCGCTCGGGCGGCGCCTGGTACAGCTCCACGAGCTGCCTCGCCTCCACCGGGGTGTTGGCCACCAGTCGGTCCGCCTCCGCGACGACCTGTTCCTCACCGATGATCCGCACCCGCGGCTCCGGGGCGTCCCCCTCGGCCAGGGAGGCGTTCTTCACCTTCGCCAGGGTGTGTGCGGTGTGCACCAGCGGCACGCCCCAACGGTCCCGGGCCAACCAGCCCACCTGCCCGGACAGCCAGTAGTGCGAGTGCACGACGTCGTAGTAGCCGGGCTCGTGACGCGCCTCGGCCCGGAGCACACCCGCGGTGAAGGCGCACAGTTGCCCCGGCAGGTCGTTCTTGTTCAACCCCTCGAACGGGCCGGCCACCACGTGCCGCACCAGCACCCCGGGCGCGAGCTCCACCACCGGCGGCAGGTCCGAGGAGGTGGCCCGGGTGAACACCTCGACCGCCACCCCGCGTTGGGCCATCCGCACCGCGGTCTTGACGATGTAGACGTTCATACCGCCCGCGTCCCCGGTGCCGGGCTGTTCCAGCGGCGAGGTGTGCACCGACAGCACGGCCACCCGCCGCGGCAGCCGTCCCTCCCGGGTGGGGCTCTTCCACCGGATCACCGTTGCGACCCGGTCCGCTCGGTCCAGCAGCGCCGGACGAACTCGGCCAACTCCTTGCCGAAGCGCTCGGGCTCCACCAGGAACGGCACGTGACCGCCGGTGGGGTACCAGCTCACCTCGGCGTGCGGGACGTGCTCGGCGACGAACCGGGCGCAGGAGGGGTCCACCACCGCGTCGTCCTCCCCGTGCACCACGAGCACGGGCACGTCCACCGCGGTGAGCACCTCGGCGCTGTCCGCCTCGCGGGCGAACAGGGCCCGGCGCACCGGGGCCGGGGTGGCCAGCGAGACCTCCAGCAGGTGCCGGCCCAGCTCCTCGGGCAGGGGACGGTCGGTCATACCGCGGGCGAACTCGCGCAGCGCCGGCTCGGCGACGGCCCGGTCCTCGGAGAGCGCGGCGGGCAGTGCCGCGCGCATGACGGGTCCCACCCGTCCCCCGCGCCGCCCACGGCCGATCTCGGTGATCGCCCCCACCAGCACCACACCGGCCACTCCCGTCGTGCCGTGGTGGCGGAGGTAGTCGGTGATCACCAGCCCGCCGTAGGACCAGCCCACCAGCACCGCCGGGGTGCCCACGTGGTCCAGCAGGGCGGCCACGTCCGCGGCCCAGGTGGCCGAGTCGCCGTACCCGCCGACGTCCTCGGCGGGGACGTCGGAGTCACCGTGACCGCGCAGGTCGACGGTCAGCACGCGGAACCGCCCGGCGGGGTCGGGCAGCACACCGGGGATCGGCCGCACCGTCCACGCCTCGGCCGACTGGGCCCATCCGTGCAGCAGGATCACCGCCGGGGCCCCGGGCGGCCCGCTCTCCCGAACGGCCAGCCGGACGCCTCCCGCTCCCACGACGTAGTCACGCGTCTCCAAGTGAGTTCCACCCTTCCCCCACCGTGGTGCACAGGACTGCCGTCAACTCCCAACTCGTCGGCGCAGCGAAAACTTCCCCACGCCCCACGGCGCGCCGGGGCGCCCGGTCCACATCGGCGGGGTGCGGGGACGTGCTCCGCCACGTTCCTGGAGGGATCGGCCGGTCGTGCACGATGTGTCCGGTCCTCGTGCCGGGCGTACCGGTCACCGGGCTGCCCGGTATGCCGCCTCGACCGCATCGGCCGGGACGCGATGCTCCCGGCCGGCTCCGGAACACGAGGACCACCTCCGTCTCCATCCACGGCTCCGGACCGTCCGGCAGGACGTCCCGCCGGAGGTGTCGGCCTCCGCGATCACACCTCGAACCGTGCCCGCTCGTCCATCGAAAACCGCATGAGGGTGGCCCTTTTTCTGGTCCGAAAATTAAAGGAAGTCCGAAAATATTGATTTAGGTGGTCCAGATCACTACCTTCTCTGCCCATCACGAGGGTGCCGGGGCGCGGGCCGGGCCTCCGGCTCGTCGTCACACCCGGCCGGGGAGGACGGAGGAAGGACGTGGACGTGCAGCGACACCGGATCGCACGACGCGATCTTCTCAGGGCCACCGCACTGGCCGCGGGCGCCGCGGCCCTGCTGCCCGGCACCGCGTGGGCCGGCACACCGGGCACCCGGGCCGCCTCCACCGGATCGACCACCACCGACTACCGCACCCGGGCCGCCTTCGACCAGCTCGACCTGGGCTTCAACGACGGCAACGGCCGCAAGAACGACCTCAACGAGGACTCCGGTGCGCTCGGCTGGGGCGAGTCGTACGTGCTGCAGGCCTACCTGCTCATGTACGAGACCCACCGGGACCCGTACTACCTGCACAAGGCGATCGACCACATCGACCACGTCCTGGCCAACCGGGACAGCGAACGCGGCGTCACCGACTGGCGCGGCCTGTCCCTGCCCGGCTGGCGTCTGGCCCACCCCTACTCCTGCGGCGAGCTGTACCTGAAGGACGCCGAGGGGCGCGAGGTGCTGCGGCTGCGCTCGGCACGGGCCTACTCCCGACTCATCGAGATCACCGTGAGCGAGGGGAGCACGC
>DATCJU010000147.1:0-19456 GCA_036562635.1 Pseudonocardiaceae bacterium | reverse complement strand
CACCCCCACCGGCGGTTCCACCGGCAGGTGCGGCGCCCATCGGGGTACCGGCACCGGTTGTCGCGGGCTGCGACGGGTGCTGGCCCGGACCACCACCCTGGCCGGCGTCCCGCTGGCCGCCGGCCGGGGCCGCGTCCGGCTCGGTGCGGTGCGGCCGCACGGGGTCGTCCACCCGGGTTCCGCCACCGGCCAGGCTGGGGTTGGTCGTCCCGTGCCCGCTCGGCACGGTGCCGGTCGGACCGGTGCCGGCAGCGCCCCCCACCCGAGGTCGTACCAGCGGAGCCGGAGTGCCCGCCGGAGCCGCCCGAACCGTGGTGTCCGCCCGAACCGGAACCACCGTCACCCGGTGCACCGCCGGAGCCGCTCTCGGCGCGCAGGCCCCGCGGCCCGGCACCCCCGCCCGCGGAGTCGGGGGTGCTCCCGCCGGACGTGCCCGTCCCACCGCCGGAGCCGTTGTGTCCACTGTGGACCGAAGAGGGACCGTCGGACCGACCACCGGTGCCCCCGTGCCCGGGTGCACCACCGCCGGAGCCGGAGCCTTCCGGAGTGGACCCGGTCCGGCCCGGTCCGCCGGGATCGTCCAAGCGTCCGGAACCACGAGGGCCACCCGCGTCACCCGGGGCGGGCCCGGAGCCGGTGTCGGACGTGGTGTCCCCGCCGCCCGAGCTCCTGGGTCGGGCCGAGGCCGGTGGTCCGTCACCCGGTGCGTCGCCGTCCACGTCCGCGGTGCCACCACGGCCACCGCCGGAACCGCCGGACCCACCGCTCCCGCCGTCGGGTCCGTCCGGGCCGCCGCGCCGTCCGGCCTTGGCGAAGTTCGTGCCCAGCACGTTGTCGACGCCCCTGAGCGCGGCGTCCTTGAACTGCTGGACCTTGGCCTCCTTGAACCGCTGCATCCGGCGGAACAGGTCCCAGGCCTTCTCGAAGACCTCGATCAGCTTGCCGATCCGCGGCGAGACGTTCTTGATCGTCCGGATCAGCTTGCGCAGCAGGTCGGCGATCCTCACCGCGTACTGGGAGATGAGCGAGACCGCCTGGGCCACCACCACCGGGGTGGCGAGCCCGAAGCTGCCCACCGTCTCCATCACGTAGACGATCAGCCGGCTGACCAGGTCGGCGATCAGGTCGCGGACGAACTCGCGCACGAACGAGACGACCGCGCCCATCAGCTGCACGACCGTGCTCACGCCGGAGGCCACCGCCGACACACCCGCCAGGGCCTCCGCCTGCGCGGCCGTCGCCCTGCGGTAGGCGTCCGCGGCCGGGCCCCGCCACGCCACGGTGTCCGACTCCACCGCCGCCGCGAACTCGTCCCGGATCGCGGCGATCTCCGTGGCCACGTTCTGCCAGGTGGTGGCGAACGCCTCGATCACCGGTGGGTCGCCGGCGAGCCAGTCCAGGACCTCCTTCAGCGGCTCCAGGTGTTCCATCAGCCAGGAGGCGCCGTAGGACAGCAGGGTGCCGAAGGGGTCGACGGCCAGGCCGACGCCCTCCATCGCCAGCCCGGCGACGCCCAGCCCGGCCTCGATCCAGTCACCATCGGCGACACCGTGGTAGGCGTCCATCGCCGACTCGGCGATGCCGATACCCGTGGCCCAGCCGTGGTCGCCGGTGCCCACGGTGAACGGGCCCGGCCCGTCGGGAGCTTCCTCGGGTCGGGCCACCAGGGGGTTGCTCACCGGCCACCCCCGTCGATCCGGAACAGGGCGCGGTTGGCCTCCTCGACCTCCCGGTAGGTGGTCACCGTGTTCCGCACCCCGGTGGCCGTGGCCTCCATGGCCTCGACCGCGCCCTGCACGGCGTCGGCGCCCCGCTGCTCCACCGGGTTGAGCAGTGCCGCGAAGGGCCGGCAGATGATGCCGTAGGCGTCGTCGTTCATGGTGACCTGGCGTGCCGCGTCCAGGGCGGTGCGCAGTCGGGACACCAGGCCGTCCAGCTTCCCGGCGTGATCGGACAGGGCGTCGGTGACGATCTCGAAGTCGCCGCTCATCGCGCTCTCCCGGTCGGCGCGTCAGTGCAGGTAGGACTCGTCGCCGTAGTCGTCCTCGCCGTCGGTCGGCCCGGGCCGACGTGGCGGGGTGGGACGCTGACCGGGACCGGTCGGGCAGGAGGTGCTCGACGCGGGGCCGGGGGCCGCACCCGGCTCGTTCGCAGGCGGCTCGGGGAACTGCTGCCGGGCCCGCTCCATGATCGTCCGCACCGTCTCGTCCTCGGTGCCCACGGTCTCGGCCATGACCTGCTGCATCAGCTCGGGAATCCGGGACTGGGCACGGCGCAGGGTGGTCATGATCTCGGTGGACAGCTCCGCCATCGACCGCTCCCGGGCGGTCTCGGCGATGTGCAGGACGGTGGGGATGCCGTTGGAGGCGACGGTGACGCGTACCGTGCCGTCCCGGGAGGTCTCGGTGACCGAGATCTGTTCGACGCGCTCACGCATCTGCTGGTAGCGCTGGGCGCGGTGCAGGATCTTCTGCTCCCAGCCGTCGACCATCCGTTCCGCGGCGCCGATGTCCACCGGCACGTGCCCCTCCCCCATGCGCGATCCGCAACCGGGTGCACCGATCAGAGGTCACCCGAAAGAGTTTTAAATCTTGCGTGATCGCCAGGGGGTGACATCGCAACTCCGACACCACGCCCGCCGCGGTGGAACGATGTTGCCCGGACGGCTCATTCGGCCTGCTCACGCCAGGTGGACGCGGGGCACACGCGGCCACGGAACGTGACGGACATGACAGGGAGGACGGCAGGACCGTCACCGCCCCACCGGCCACCAGGCGGCACCCACCCTCGGGTGCGGCCGCGGCCCTGCCCGGAACCAGGGAACTAGAACCGGGAAACTAGAAGGTGAAGTACGCCTCGGGCCGGTCCCGGAGAGCGTGCTCGATCCGCAGCCGGACCGCCGGGTGGATGTCCAGCCCGCCCAGCCGCTCCGGCTCGACCCAGAGGACCTCACTGGACTCCTCGCTGGTCCGCGGCACACCGCCGACCGGACGGGCGAGGAAACAGAGCGAGAACTCCTGGCGCACCTCACCGTCGGCCGGGTACGCGATGACGTGCCGGGGGTCGCTGTAGACACCGGTGAGGCGGGTGGGCACCACCTCGATCCCGGTCTCCTCCCGCACCTCCCGCACCACCGCCTGCCCGACGCTCTCCCCGATCTCCTGGGCGCCACCGGGGACGGCGTAGCGACCGTTGTCGGTGCGGCGGATCAGCAGCACCCGCCCCCGCTCGTCCCGCACCACGGCGGCGACGGCGACCACGATGCGGTTCGCCACGGGGGCATCCGGATCGTCGTAGTAGTCGATGCGGGCCACTCGCCCTCCCCTCACGCCGGGTGCCGCCACGCCCACCGAGGTCACCGGTCGCACGTCCCGGAGGCGCCGCACACACCCGACGCGGGCCTCACGAAAACCGCCCCTGACCCTGCAGGTTCGCAGGTCAGGGGCGGATCGGCGGAAGCGGAGGGATTTGAACCCCCGGACCCTCTCGGGTCTCCCGCTTTCAAGGCGGGTGCAATCGGCCGCTCTGCCACGCTTCCAGGACAGGAGACTAACCAACCACGCCAAGGGAATTCAGCAGGATGTGCCCCGCAGGTGAGTGATCACCCTCTCGAACACCCGCGCGAGCACCTCCTGCTCCTCCGTGCTCATCAGGTCGATCAGGTGCTCCCTGACCCCCTGCACGTGGGTGGGCGCGGAGCGTTGGAGCAGGTCCCAGCCCTTCTCGGTGAGGTGGGCGAACACCCCGCGGCCGTCGCTGGGACACTCACCGCGCTGCACCAGGCCGGCCGCCTCCAGCCGGGCCACCTGGTGCGACACCCGGCTCTTGGACGACGCCACCTCGGTGGCCAGCTGGCTCATCCGCATCCGGCGTTCCGGCTGCTCGGAGAGCCGCACCAGGATCTCGTAGTCCGCGAGTGCCAGCCCGTGACCGTCCTGCAGCTCCCGGTGTAGGCGGCACTCCAGCATCGCGCTCCCCACGATGTAGGAGCGCCAGGCCCGCATCTCCTTGTCGTTCAGCCAACGAACGTCCGGGCGACTCGCGGTGTTCACTCCAACCAGGCTACTGGTGTGCGGGTC
The DNA here is from genome assembly GCA_036562635.1 of Pseudonocardiaceae bacterium. GTDB lineage: Bacteria > Actinomycetota > Actinomycetes > Mycobacteriales > Pseudonocardiaceae > DATCJU01. Next base: position 15,377 of record DATCJU010000147.1, on the reverse strand, counting down.
CGTGGCCAGCCCATACCGTCGAACGCGTCCCCAAAAATTGATCTTCAAGATGTGATCTTCCGTGCGACCGGCCGGCCACCCTCCGTTCGTTCCGAATTCATCCTCATGTCTGGTGCCCGAGGTGATCGGCACGGCAGACTCCTGCGCCGAGCGCCCCGCTGTTGATGTCACAACCGCCGCCGGAGACGTCCGCACGGGCGCACGCGCGGCGATCGATCGGTGCGGGGGCTCGGACGAGCACGGAGGAAACCCATGACGCTGACCACCCGGTTACTGCGCCGGGCTGCCGCGCTGGCCGCCGCCGGCACCCTCGCGGTGGGCCTGGGCGTGGGCGCGACGCCCGCCGCGGCGGACCCCGCGCACAGTGCCACCCCGATCCGCCTGATCGCGTTCAACGACCTGCACGGCAACCTCGAACCACCGACCGGGTCCTCGGGTCGGGTGACCCTGTCCGACGGCAGCACGGTCGACGCCGGTGGCGCCGCCTACCTGGCCACCCACCTGCGGCAGCTGCGGCAGGAGGTCCGCCACTCGCTGGTGCTGTCCGTCGGCGACAACATCGGCGCCTCCCCGCTGGCCTCCGCGTTGTTCCACGACGAGCCCACCATCGAGGTGCTCAACCGCCTCGGGGTGCAGGCCTCGGCGATCGGCAACCACGAACTGGACGAGGGCTACCAGGAGCTGCTGCGCATCCAGAACGGCGGCTGTCACCCGCAGGACGGCTGTCAGTTCCGGTCCCGGTACACCGGCGCGCACTGGCCGTACCTGGGCGCGAACGTGACCCTGCGCGACACCGGTCTGCCGGCGCTGCTGCCGTTCACCGTCACCAAGGTGCAGGGCATCCCGATCGGGATCATCGGCCTGCCGCTGCAGGACCTGCCCACCCTGGTCTCGTCCGACGGGATCAGGAACCTGACGTTCGGCCCCGAGGTCGAGGCGATCAACCGCCACGCCGACCTGCTGGACCGGATGGGCGTGAAGTCCATCGTGGTGTTGCTGCACCAGGGTGACAACACCGAGGGCGGCGGTCCGGACGACTGCAACACCAAGCCCGGCCCGGCCCGGGCGATCGCCGAACAGGTCTCGCCGAAGGTCGACATCGTGTTCACCGGGCACAGCCACCAGCAGTACGTCTGCACGGTGAACGACCCGGCCGGCCAGCCTCGCCCGCTGGTGCAGGGCTCCTCCTTCGGCCGCATCCTGTCCGTGGTGGACGTGCGGGTGGACCGGCGCACCAAGGACGTGATCCGTTCCGAGACCCGGGCGCACAACCACGTGGTCACCCGGGACGTCACCCCGGACCCGGAGGTGCAGCGGATCATCGACGAGGCCGTGCAGAAGGCCGAGCCGATCGCCAACCGCCCGGTCGGCACCATCGGTGAGGACCTGTCGCGCGACGCGGCTCCCTCCGGTGAGTCCCCGCTGGGGAACCTGATCGCGGACGCCCAGCTGGAGGCGACCCGGTCCGCGGGGGCGCAGATCGCGCTGATGAACCCCGGTGGGGTGCGGGCGGACCTGACGTACGCCTCCTCGCCCGCCGGTGAGGGCGACGGGGTGGTCACCTACGGCGAGGCCTACACGGTCCAGCCGTTCGGCAACGTGCTGCAGACGATCACGCTGACCGGTGCCCAGCTCAAGACGGTGCTGGAGCAGCAGTGGCAGCCGCAGCCGGACGGTTCGGTGCTGGTGCGCATCCTGCAGCCCTCGGCCTCGCTGCACTACACCTGGTCGCAGTCGGCACCGGTGGGGTCGAAGGTCTCGAACATCACCATCGACGGGCAGCCGGTGGACCCGAACGCCACCTACCGGGTGACGGTGAACAACTTCCTCTCCGGTGGTGGAGACGGTTTCACCGAGCTCACCCAGGGCACCGAGCTGACCGGTGGCCCGGTCGACCTCGACGCCTTCCTCACCTACCTGCAGGCCAACCCGGGGCTGCAGGCCCCGGCGACCGACCGCATCACCACCACGGCCTGACCGGCTGATCCACCGTCCGTGCCGGGGCCCCGCGAACACCGCGGGGCCCCGGTGCGTTCCGGCGGCTCCGCGACCCCGGCCGTCAGTCCCGGACCACGGCGGAGCGGTCCAGCTCGGCGGGGGTGCGGTAACCGGACAGCGCCAGGGTCAGGTCCAGCTCGGCGAGCAGGCAGCGCAGGACGTGCTCCACCCCGGCCTGGCCGGCCAGGGCGAGCCCGTAGACCCAGGGCCGCCCCAGCAGCACCGCGTCGGCGCCCAACGCCAGCGCAACGGCCACGTCGGCCCCGCAGCGGATGCCGGAGTCGAACAGCACCGTTCCCCGCCCGGCCAGCGCGTCCGCCACGTCCACCAGGCAGTCCAGGGCCGCCCGCGCCCCGTCCACCTGCCGCCCGCCGTGGTTGGACACCACCACGCCGTCCGCACCGGCGTCCAGGGCGGCCCGGGCGTCGTCGGGGTGGCACACGCCCTTGACCAGGACCGGCAGGTCGGTCCACTCCCGGAGCCGGGCCAGGTCCTTCCAGCTCAGGGCCGGGTTCCCGAACAGACCCACCCAGGTGAGGATCGCCGCCTGCATGGCCTCCTCCCCGGCCTCCGGGGGTTGGGGCAGCCGGGACCGGAACACCGGGTCGGACAGGTAGTTGCCCAGGCCCTCCCCGCGCAGGAACGGCAGGTGTCCCAGGGCCAGGTCCCGGGGCCGCCAGGCCAGGGCCCAGGTGTCCACGGTGACCACGATCGCCCGGTAGCCGGACTTCTCCGCCCGCCGCACCAACGACTCGGCCAGCTCCGGGTCCTTCGGCCAGTAGAGCTGGAACCACCGGGCGGCGTCCGGTGCGGCCTCCGCGACCTCCTCCATCGACACCGAGGCCGCGGTGGACAGCACGCTGGCCAGCCCGAAGGTGCCCGCGGCACGAGCCGGGGCGCGCTCGCCGTCGGGGTGCACCATTCCGGTCACCCCGATCGGGGCCAGCAGGATCGGGGCCGCCAGGGGTGTGCCGAGCACGGTGACCGACAGGTCCCGTTCGGTGACCTCACGCAGCATCCGGGGCACCAGCCGCCACCGCTCGAAGGCGGCCCGGTTCGCGCGCATGGTGCGTTCGGTGCCCGCGCCGCCGGCCACGTAGGCGTAGGCGGCGGCGCTCATCGCCCCGTGCGCCGCGTGTTCCAGCTCGTCGGCGGTGAGCGGAAGATCAATTCGCTCTCCACCGAGGCCACGCAGGTAGATATGGTTCTGGTAGTCCCCGAAGTGCGCCACGGAGGCATGTCTACCCGCCCCGGTGGGTAGGCGGTATCCGCCAGGCGGACAGACACGCGGGGCGAGCGGCGGACTGGGGAGGGACCGTGCGGTTCAACGAGGACGTCGAGCTGGACGTCTCGGAGGTCCAGGACCAGCGGGGCATCGGCGGCCGGGTGGCCCTCGGTGGCGGCGGCCTGGGCATCGTCGGCGTGCTGCTGTTCTTCCTCCTCAACCAGTTCGGCGGTACCAACCTCGGCGGTGTCGGGTCCATCCCCGGGCTGAGCCTGGACCAGGTGTCTCCGGGACAGCAGGTGCAGAGCGACGAGCTGCGGCGGAAGTGCCGCACCGGCGCGGACGCCAACCGGGACCAGGACTGCGCGGTCGTGGCGGTGATCAACTCGATCCAGGACTACTGGTCCGACCAGTTCGCCCGGTCCGGGCGTACCTACCGGGGCGCCCCGACGAACTTCTTCAACGGGCGGGTGAGCACCGCCTGCGGCGGCGCCACCTCCGCCGTGGGCCCCTTCTACTGCCCGGCCGACGCCGAGGTGTACATCGACCTGAGCTTCTTCACCGAGCTGCGCACCCGGTTCGGTGCCCAGGGCGGCACCTTCGCGCAGGCCTACGTGCTGGCCCACGAGTACGGCCACCACGTGCAGAACCTGCTGGGCACCTCCGACCGGGTGCGTCCCGGGGAGACCGGCCCGACCTCGGGGTCGGTGCGCCTGGAGCTGCAGGCCGACTGCTACGCCGGGGTGTGGGCGCACCACGCCACCACCACGCCCAGCGAGAACGGTCGGCCGCTGATCGCCGAGATCACGCAGGACGACATCGAGCGGGCCCTGGACGTGGCGGGTCGGATCGGGGACGACTTCATCCAGGAGAACCTGGGCAGCGGTCGGGCGGACCCGAGCCAGTACACCCACGGCACCTCGGCGCAGCGGCAGAAGTGGTTCACCACGGGGCTGCGCACCGGAGACCCGGCCAGCTGCGACACGTTCGCCGCCCGCGACCTGGGCTGATCGCCCGGGCCGACGAGCCGGTGTGGGGCGAACCGGTCCCGACACGGGCTCGCGGGCCCGCCACCGGGTGGTGACAGGCCCGCGAGCGCGGAACGGAACGGTCGTCGTGGCGCCGGTCAGGCGGGCACGCCGTGGTGGGTGTGCCCCGTGGCCTGCATGGTGCGCACCGCGGTCTGGGCGCGCAGCGCGGCCCGCTTGGCGCGCGGCGGCACGCCGTTGACGTCCTCGGTGCTGAGCGCGTATCCGGCGATGACCGTGGCCATCGCGTCGGCGTTGTTGTCCAGCATGGTGCGGTCGATGTTGCCGAGGTGGTCGCACGCCTGGTGGTAGCAGGGGTCGTAGGCGACCCCGGCGGTGCCGCCCCACGTGGCGGCCTGTTCCTCGGTCTTGACGCCCTCGGCGCCGGTGAACAGACCACCGGAGGGGATACCGACGGCGATGAACGGACCGTAGTCGGAGCGGCCGGAGAAGTCGGTGCCCTCGGTGGGCAGGTTCCGGGCGGCGAAGAAGTCGGCGAACGCCTTCTCGATCTGCGCCGAGCCGTAGGGGCCGGGGCCGGCGCCGACCTTGTCGGAGTCGTCGCCGTCGTAGATGAAGTAGCCGCCGTTGGGCGAGCCGACCATGTCGAAGTTCAGGTAGAGCGCGATGTCGAGCTGCTGTTCGAAGTCCAGCTGCTGCACGTAGTGGGTGGAGCCGAGCAGCCCGGACTCCTCGGCACCCCACCAGGCGAACCGCACGGCGTTGTTGATCTTCGGCTGGCCGCCCAGGCGCAGCGCCACCTCCAGCAGGGCGGCCGATCCGCTGCCGTTGTCGTTGATCCCGGGGCCCTCGTGGACGCTGTCCAGGTGGGCGCCGGCCATCACCACGTTGTCCGTGCGTCCGGTGCGGGTCTGGGCGATGACGTTGGTGGTGGTGCGTTCCTCGTTGAGGACCCGCAGTTCCACGGTGGTCTGGGCCCCGGCCTTGGCGATCAGGGCCTGCCCGTCCGCCTGGGTGATGCCGCCGGTGGGGATGCGGCCCGCCTCGGGCTCGCCGAGGGTGCCGTGCAGGTCGCCCTCGGTGTTGTTGTAGATGATCGCGGCGACCGCGCCGGCCTCCGCGGCGACCTGCTGCTTCTCCGCGAAGGTGCAGGCGCCCCGGCTGATCAGTGCGATCTTGCCCTGCACGTCGAGGCCCGCGTAGTCGTCGGCCTCGCACCCGGGGGTGTCGTCGACGGGGACGACGGCCAGCGGGGCGGTGATCCCGCCGACCGGGGTGGACGGCGAGTGGGTCATCACGATGACGCGGACCTGTTCGCCGTCGACGACGAGCCGCTCGGCGAGCGTCTCGGAGTAGGGGAAGGTGAAGTGCTGCAGGGTGACGTCGAATCCGGCGTCCCGTAGCTTGCCCGCCACGTAGTCGACGGAGGCGGCGTAACCGGGGGTGCCGGAGGCGCGGGTGCCGCCGTTGCTGTCGGCGATGCGTTGGAACGCGCGCAGGTGGCGGTGGACGCCCTCGACGTCGACCGCGCGCACCAGTTGCCGGACCAGTGCCGGGCCACCGGCGGGCACTCCCTGGGGTGGTGCGGCCTGGGCCGGTACGGCGGCCAGCCCGAGCGTGGCGCAGGCGGCGACGGCCGTCACCGCTCTCGTCACACGTCTGCCAGAAGCCATGCGCTCTTTCTCCTTCCTGCCACCGGGTGAGCCCGTCACCCGGCTGCACCCGATGTCCGCTCCGGACCTGGCGAAGCCTTGTGGGACGGGTCACCCCCGTCAAGGACCCGTTCGTCGGGTTTCTCCCCGACGTCCGATTCCTGCGAGGAGAGGCCGAGCAGTGGTAGGCACGGCTCCAGTCCCTCCACCCGAACGGTCCAGTCCGGGCGGTACCGGGCGAACCGTTCCCGGGTGAGCAGGAACCGGATCTGGGTGGCGGGCTTCCCGCGCCGGACGGACCGGAGGGTGCCGTCGGGGAGGTAGCCGAGCTTGCGACTGACCCCCGCCGAGGACGCGTTGTCCTCGAAGGCGTCGGAGCGGGCCTGCTCGGCGCCGAGGTGGTCGAAGGCGAACTGCAGCACGGCCGCCCTCATCTCGGTGCCGTACCCCTTCCCCTGGTGGCGCATTCCCAGCCAGGACCCGGTCCGCACCTCACGGGTGACGGCGAAGTCCCGGGCGGTGAGCTCCTGCATGCCGATGACCCGCCCGTCCAGCCGGACCAGGAAGTTGATGGTCCAGTCCTCGGGGCGCAGCGCCGCACGGATCGACCAGTAGTACTGGAAGCTGGCCCGGCCCAGCACCTGCGGCGGCTGGTCGGTCCAGGGCACGAGGAAGGGCATGAAGTCCGGGGGATGCACCCCGCGGTGGGCCTCCGCCACGAGTTCCAGCAGACCCGCGTCGTCGTCGGGGCGCAGCTCCAGGCGTGGAGTGCGCAGCACCAGGTGGCGCAGCGGCCACGGGTCGGGGAGGCCCTCGGGTAGGTCGAGCACGTCCACCATGCACCGATCGTGGTAACCCGCCCGGTGGGCGGCAAACCATTTCCGACCGGGGGCCACCCGCTGCCGAACGACACCGGGCGGCGACGGTTGTCGGCACTAGCCTGGGAGTCCGTGCATGCGATGACGATCCGTGAACCCGGTGGTCCCGACGTGCTGGAGTGGTCCGAGGTCCCGGACCCGGAACCCGGCCCCGGTGAGGTCCTGATCGAGGTCGCCGCGACCGCGGTGAACCGGGCGGACCTGGTGCAGCGGCAGGGGTTCTACCCGCCGCCGCCCGGTGCCCCCGAGTACCCCGGCCTGGAGTGCTCGGGCACGATCGTCGCCCTCGGCGAGGGCGTGACCTCCTGGAAGGTCGGGGACGCCGTGTGCGCGTTGCTGGCCGGTGGCGGCTACGCCGAACGCGTGGCGGTGCCGGCGGCGCAGGTGCTGCCGGTACCCGCGGGCGTGGACCTGGTCACGGCCGCCGGCCTGCCCGAGGTGGCGTGCACGGTGTGGTCGAACCTGGTGATGGAGGCCGGGCTGCGGGCCGGTGAGGTGCTGCTGCTGCACGGCGGCGCCGGTGGGATCGGTACGCACGGCATCCAGGTGGCCAAGGCGCTGGGGGCGGTCGTGGCGGTCACCGCGGGGTCGGCCGAGCGGCTGGAGCGGTGCCGGGAGCTGGGCGCCGACATCCTGGTCAACCACCGTGAGCAGGACTTCGTCGAGGAGGTGCGCAGGGCCACCGACGGCCACGGCGCCGACGTCGTCCTGGACAACATGGGTGGCGCCTACCTGGGCCGCAACGTCGACGTGCTGGCCACCGGCGGACGGTTGGTGGTGATCGGGCTGCAGGGCGGCCGCCGTGGCGAGCTGAACCTGAACACCCTGCTGGGCAAGCGCGGCACGATCAAGGCCACGGGTCTGCGCGGCCGGCCGGTGACCGGGCCGGGCGGCAAGGAGGAGATCGTCGCCGAGGTGCGCGCACAGCTGTGGCCGCTGGTGGAGTCCGGCAAGGTCACGCCGGTGGTGCACGCCGTGCTGCCGCTGCGGGAGGCGGCCGAGGCACACCGGATGCTGGAGGCCGGCGGGGTGGTCGGGAAGATCATCCTGACCACGGCCTGACGGTTTCCCGGGGCGACGGCCCGCCCGGGGAGTGCCGGGCGGGCCCACCGGGCTCGGGCAGGCCGGCCCTCGGTCAGGGCGGGGTGAGCGCGGCACGGGCCAGCCGCGTGGTGGCGTCCACCCGGAACCGCATCGTGAACTCCTCACCCCAGCGACGCAGCAGGGTCATGTCCTCGGGCCGGTCGGCGTCGTCGACCAGCACCACCGCCTCGGGAGCCAGGGCGCCGCGCAGCACCGGGAGCGCGGGATAGCGCAGCAGCGCACCGCACGGCCTGGGTTTGGTGGGCCTGGCCCCGTTCTCCCGGGCGGGAGCGGCGGTCTCCGGCAGGGTGGGCCCGTCCACCAGGAGCAGGTCGACCAGCCCGACCCGCTCCACGTACCGGGTCACCTCGTCCCGTATCTGCTTCGGCGCGTACCAGGGCAGGTCGTTCAGCGCGGCCGGGTGTGCGGCCAGCGGGACGTGGGCCACCTGGGCGATCTGCTGCAGGCCCTCGTGCCGGAGCTGCATGTCCACGTAGGCGGCTCGCCGCTCGTCGTGCTCGATGGTGAGCAGCCGCCCGAAGCCGCGCCGGGCCAGCACCCGGGCGAGCAGTATCGAGGACGGACCACTGCCCAGCTCCAGCAGCACCGTCCGTTGCCCGAGCAGCACCTCGTCCAGCACCGCGGTCAGGGCGGGGGCGGACAACGACCCTTCCGGGAAGGGCAGGTACTCGGTGAGCAACGGTGCCAGGCGGAGCCATGCTCTGATCTCGACCATCGCCCGCGTCGACGTGCCGTCCACCCACCCTCCTGCTGTGCGCTCGGATCAGACCAGATCGGCGACCGCCCGGACGAGCTGGTCCACCTCGACGGCGTTGGTGTAGTGCGCCAGGCCCACGCGGACCGCACCCCCCACCTCACCGACACCGAGGGCGGCGAACACACCATGATGGCCCGGGTCGGAGAACGCGCACACCCCGCGGTCGGCGAGGTGCTCGACGGCCTCGGCCGCCTTGACCCCGGCGACGGTGAAGGCCAGGGCCGGGATGCGACGCATGGCGTCGCCGATCACCATGACGTGTCGGAGGGCCCGCAGCTCACTGATCAGGTGGGCGAGCAGGCCCGCCTGGTAGGCCTTGACGGAGCTCAACGAGGTGAGCAGGCGTTCCCGGCGCGGACCGCGGGCCGCGTCGTCCAGTTCGGCGAGGTAGTCGACGGAGGCGACGAGCCCGGCCAACAGGGGGTAGGCGTGCGGGCCGAGCTCCAGCCGCTCGGGTCCACGGGCGCCGGGTTCCAGGGCGCAGGAGGGCAGCCGGTCCAGCATGGCGGCGTCCCGGAACACCAGGGCGCCGACCGGAGGACCACCCCAGGCCGAGGCGGAGAGCACCATCACGTCGGCGCGGATCTTCTCGATGTCCAGCGGCACGAAGGGGGCCGCGGAGGAGGCGTCCACGACGACCAGGGCACCGACCCTGCGGGCCGCGTCGACGATCTGCCGCAGGTCGGGTCGGGTGCCGACCACACCGGAGGCGGCGGTGATGGCGACGACCTTGGTGCGTGGGCAGAGCAGCTCCTCGTACTGCCAGGCCGGCAGTTCACAGGTCTCGATGTCGATCTCGGCCCACCGAACGGTGCCGCCGGAGCGCTGCGCCGCACGCTGCCAGGGGGCGATGTTGGCGGGGTGGTCGAGCCGGGAGACCACCACCTCGTCGCCGATCAGCCAGCCGTCACCGAGCGCGTCGGCCAGGCGCTGGAGGAGCACGGCAGGGCTGGGCCCGAGCACGACCCCGGAGGGGTGCGCGCCCACCAGGTCGGCCACCGCACGGCGGGCGGCGTCCACGATGGCCTCCGCACGCTGTGAGGCGGGAAAGATCCCGCCCGGCCCGGAGACGGGTGCGCGCAAGGCGGTGGACACCGCGGTCGCCACCTGCTCAGGAACCTGCATGCCCGCTGGCGCGTCCAAGTGCACCCACCCGTCGCCCAGCGCGGGGAAGAGCCCACGAACCCGAGCGACGTCGAACGCCATGCACACACCGTACGTACGAGGGCAAACGGGTGCGAGGCTGGGGCACACGTTGCGTTGCCGGCACCACCTGAATTTGCCTTCACAACTACCCCTACCGGGTCGCACCGGACAACGGGATGGGGCCAGGATGGATGTATGAGCCAGCCCAATGAGCGTGACACCGGTCGTGCCGAGCCCGAGCAGCGGATCGTCGTCCTCGGTGAGGACGGCACGCCCCTGGGTGCCGCGCGTGTCCCGTCGACCACCGACGGGTCCGATCAGGGTGAGTCCGAGAACTCCCCCGTCACCGACCTGGTCGAGCAGCCGGCGAAGGTGATGCGCATCGGGACCATGATCAAGCAGCTCCTGGAGGAGGTGCGGCACGCTCCGCTGGACGAGGCCAGCCGGAACCGGCTGCGGGAGATCCACCAGTCCTCGATCCGGGAGTTGGAGCAGGGCCTGGCCCCCGAGCTGCGGGAGGAGCTGGAGCGGCTGACGCTGCCGTTCAGTGACGAGTCGACCCCCTCCGAGGCCGAGCTGCGGGTGGCTCAGGCCCAGCTCGTCGGCTGGCTGGAGGGCCTGTTCCACGGCATTCAGACCGCTCTGTTCGCCCAGCAGATGGCCGCCAGGGTGCAGTTGGAGCAGATGCGGCGGGGTGCGCTGCCTTCGGGCAAGGCGTCGCAGAACGAGCACGGCCACGGACACGGCACCGGCCAGTACCTGTGACAGCGACGAAATAAGTCGTACGAGTGAAAGCCGCCTTCATCCGACAAGGTGAAGGCGGCTTTCGTCTTCCTCTGCCCGACTTCCTCCGTCGGACAGGGCCCGGAGCGACGCACACGACACGGCGTCACGCACCGGTTGGGGATGGCGCGCCATCCACGGGCCACTCCCAGGTCAGCCAGGGAACGGACCGGATCCGTCCCCAGGTGACCCCGAGTTGTCCACAGGTCTGTCCCCAAGTTGTCCACAGGCTTGTGGACAACGCTGTGCACAACTTCGCCCGCGTCCCCGGGGCCACCATCCGTCGTCACTCCGACGGCACACCGCGGTGAATCGGTCGGAACGGGCCGTCGTCTCCCGGGGAAGAAACGGAAAAACACCGTGACCACCCAGGCCGTGCGAGAACGGAACAACCTCGTCGGTACCCTGGCTTGCCGTGCAACCCTCTAGCACGGTCGAGCAGCAGGAACAGCCGCGGTACGAGCCGTCCCGCAGCTTCAAGCGGGCGTTCCGGGACATCGCCGGCGGCTGGCAGCAGCGCAGCCTGTGGGGCCACCTGGGCCTGCAGGACATCAAGCAGGGTTACCGCCGATCGGTGATCGGCCCGCTGTGGATCACCCTGAGCATGGCGGTCACCGCCATCGCGCTGGGCATCCTGTACTCCATGCTGTTCCAGATGCCACTGGAGCAGCACCTGCCGTACCTGACGGTGGGCTTCATCGTCTGGAACTTCATCGCGGGCTGCATCAACGACGGCGCCACGGTCTTCATCGCCAACGAGGGCCTGATCAAGCACCTTCCGGCGCCGTTGAGCGTGCACGTCTACCGCCTGGTGTGGCGGCAGCTGCTGTTCTTCGCGCACAACCTGGTCGTCTGGGTGGCGCTGGTCCTCATCTTCCCCAAGCCGCTGTCCCTGAGCGACCTCATCGCCATTCCCGCGATCATCCTGCTGGCGGTCAACGGTGCGTGGGTGGCCTTCCTGGTCGGCATCTTCGCCACCCGGTTCCGGGACATCCCGCCGATCATCGGCAGCCTGGTCCAGCTGATGTTCTTCATGACCCCGATCGTGTGGAACTACGACGAGGTCCGGAACAGTGGGAACTCCGCGCTGGCCGAGCGGGCCGTGCTCGCCGAGTGGAACCCGTTCCTGCACTTCGTCGAGATCGTCCGCCGTCCGCTGTTGGGCGAGACGTTGATCTGGCGGCACTGGCTGGTGGTGCTGGGCATCACCGTCGTCGGCTGGGCTTTGGCGCTGGTCGCCATGCGGAACTACCGTGCCCGTGTGTCCTACTGGGTCTGAGTGAGGCCGGAACAAGTGGTCAGCATCGACGTTCACAACGCCTGCGTCGACTTCCCCATCTTCGACGCGAAGACCAGGTCGCTGAAGAAGGCCTTCCTGGGCAAGGTCGGCGGCAAGATCGGTACCGACAGCAAGGTGCCGGTGATCGAGGCTCTGCGGGACATCACCCTCTCGTTGCGGCACGGCGACCGGGTCGGTCTGGTCGGGCACAACGGCGCCGGCAAGTCCACCCTGCTGCGTCTGCTCTCGGGGATCTACGAGCCGACCCGGGGTCACGCCCGGGTCGTGGGCCGGGTGGCCCCGGTGTTCGACCTCGGTGTGGGCATGGACCCGGAGATCTCGGGCTACGAGAACATCATCATCCGGGGCCTGTTCCTGGGCATGACCCGCAAGCAGATGGAGGCGCGGGTCGACGAGATCGCCGAGTTCACCGAGCTGGGCGACTTCCTGTCCATGCCGCTGCGCACCTACTCCACGGGTATGCGCATCCGGCTCGCGCTGGGTGTGGTGACCTCCATCGACCCGGAGATCCTGCTGCTGGACGAGGGCATCGGCGCCGTGGACGCGGCCTTCCTGGAGAAGGCCCGGGCGCGACTGCACGACCTGGTCAAGCGGTCCGGCATCCTCGTGTTCGCCTCGCACTCCGACGAGTTCCTGATGGAGCTGTGCAACACGGCGATCTGGATGGACCACGGCCAGATCAAGATGCAGGGCGGCCTGCGTGAGGTGCTCACCGCCTACAAGGGCCGGGACCCTTTCGAGAACCTCTCCCCTGAGACTCTGGAGCGGGCCGGCCACTAGCCGGGGCCGGCGGCGACCAGGTGCCGCGCGACAACACGACAGAACGGGGCGGACAACCCATGAGCAACGAGGCCGGGAACGAGGTGTCCCCCTCCCCGCGGTCGACTCCCCTGCCGCCGGGGGCGGTGGTGGCCGTGGTGGTCACTCGCCATCGCCGGGAGCTGCTGGCGCACTCCCTGAAGGTCATGGCCACGCAGACCCGTGTCCCGGATCATCTCGTGGTGGTGGACAACGGTCCGGACCAGCCGGCCGAGGAGGTGGTCCGGGACTGCCCGATCCCCTCCACCTACCTGCCGTCCCACCACAACCTGGGCGGTGCGGGCGGTTTCGCCCTGGGCATGCTGTACGCGCTGGCGCTGGGGGCCGAGTGGGTGTGGCTGGGTGACGACGACGGCCGCCCGGCCGACGAGCACGTCCTGGCCACCCTGCTGGAGGAGGCCGAGCGGCGCGGGCTGGCCGCGGTGTCGCCGGTGGTGATGAACATCGACGACCCGGAGCGGCTGGCGTTCCCCATGCGTCGCGGTCTGACCTGGAAGCGCCGGGGCTCCGAGCTGGTCGGGGAGGGTGCGGACGCGCACTTCCTGCCCGGGATCGCCTCGTTGTTCAACGGCGCCCTGTTCCGTGCCTCGACCCTGGACGTGGTGGGGGTGCCGGACTACCGCCTGTTCGTCCGGGGTGACGAGGTGGAGATCCACCGCCGTCTGGTGCGCAGCGGCCTGCCGTTCGGCACCACGCTGCGGGCACGGTTCGTGCACCCGGACGGCTCGGAGGAGTTCAAGCCGATGCTGGGTGGCCGGTTCCACGCCCAGGACCCGGAGAACCCGGTGAAGCGGTACTACACCTACCGCAACCGGGGCTACCTGCTGTCCCAGCCGGGGATGCGCAAACTGGGACTGCTGGAGGTGCTCCGCTTCGGCCTGTACTTCATCGGGGTACGCAAGGACCCGAAGGCGTTCCTGGAGTGGCTGCGCCTGGTCGAGCTGGGCCGCAGGGAGCGGTTCTTCCGCAAGTGACGCCCCGTCCCGGGCGGCGGTCGGTGCGGTCCGGGACGGTTCTGGTCAGGGCAGTCTGGGCTCGATCATCCGCGTGACCTGTTCCACCAGGTCACAGGCCAGGTCGCGGTTCTCGGAGCTCATCCACACCACCACGGTCCACTCCGCGTCGGCTCTGACCCAGCAGCCGTAGGGGACACGCTCCAGCACGACCCGGTGGCGGTCCAGGGCGATCTCCTTGCGGAGGTCGACCGGACGTTTCGGCACCGTGCTGTGGCTCTCGTGCAGCTCGATGCTCAGCGAGCCCACGTCGGGAATCGACTGGTTGCACTCGTGCCGGCGATCCCCGTTGAGTGCACTGCCCAGCTTGACCCGGGCCCTTCCTTCGAGGCCGAGCTGGTCCCGCTCGGCCTTGGTGAGCAACGCGCACGGGTCGAGGTCCCCGGACGACACGGGCTCCGTGGCCGTGTCGTCCGCGTCTCCCGAGAACGGACTGCGGGCCAGCACGTCCGCGACCGTGCTGCCGTCCTGCGCGTCGGCTCCGGTCCCGGCCTGTCCGCATCCGCCCAACACCAGGACGCCGGCGACCAGGGTGGCGAGGCCACCGGTGATCCGAGCCCTGTTCACGGGCACAATCTGCCTCCTCGCTCTCTCACACGGTGGGGTCACCGCCCGGCGAGCCCGACACGGGTCCCCCGCCACTGCGGACGCGGTAGGGGGCGCTGGAGGTTGCTCCTTGCCTTTTCTATCGAATCTCGATAGTTTCCTATCGAAATTCGATAGGAGGAGGGGTGATGGGACAGCTGGCGGTGCTGACACTGCGCGTCGTGCTCGGGATGCTGATCGCCGGGTCGGCGTTCGTACAGGTGATGATCGTGCCGCTCCTGGCCACCGACCTGGAGGGGCTCCGGCCGGAACTGGCGTACCTGCGCATCCCGATCGTCCTGATCTTCTTCCTGGGCCTCGTGACGGCCGAGGTCGTCATGGTCTGCGTGTGGAAGCTGGTGACGATGGTGCGGCGCGGCACGGTGTTCTCCCCCGCCGCTTTCCGGTACGTCAACATCGTGATCGGAGCCTTCGTGGCGGCCGCCGTCCTGGTGTTCACCCTCGCGGCCTTCCTGGCGAGCGCCAACCACCGGGTCCCGGAGGACGCCGTGGCACCGGGCATCGTGCTGCTGGTGTGCGGGATCTCCGTGGGACTCCTGGGGATCGCGCTCATCGTGCTCGTGCTACGGATGCTGCTTGCCCAGGCGATCGCACGCGACGCCGAGGCCGAGCAGATGAAGGCGAGCTGGACGGGGTGATCTGACCGATGCCGATCGTCGTCGACATCGACGTGATGTTGGCCAAGCGGAAGATGTCCGTGGGGGAGCTCGCGGAACGCGTCGGCATCACCCCCGCCAACCTGGCGGTGCTCAAGAACGGGCGGGCCAAGGCGGTGCGCTTCACCACCCTCGCCAAGCTCTGCGAGGTGCTCGAGTGCCAGCCGGGGGACCTGCTGCGCTGGGAGCCCGACGGCGCCGTGGGCGAGTGAGCGGGCCGTCACGTCGACGGTTCGAACGGCACCCGCGGTCGGAACACCACGCGGGGTGGGTGGTCGAACGACCCCCATCCCCGCGTCACGTGTGCTCGTGCCGGTCAGGTCAGGTCGAGCCGGCCGGCCTTGACCGAGGCCAGGAACGCGCCGAACACCGCCGGAGACACCACCAACACCGGCCCGGTCGGGTTCTTGCTGTCCCGCACCGCCACGATCCCCGGCAGGTTGCCCGCCAC
>DATCJU010000144.1:0-4494 GCA_036562635.1 Pseudonocardiaceae bacterium | reverse complement strand
ACTTCCCGAACGCCGCGCTCAACAGCGCCGTCATCACGGTCGGTGCGGTGCTGCTGACCCTGCTGACCAACTCCCTGGTGGCCTACGCCATCGCCAGGAACATGCACCACCGGTTCTTCCGGCTGCTGTTCTACTACTTCGTCTCGGCGCTGTTCGTGCCGTTCCCGATCATCATGCTGCCGGTGGTGAAGCAGACGTCCCTGCTGGGACTGGACAACCAGCTCGGCCTGATCCTGCTGTACACCGTCTACGGGCTCGCCTTCAACGTGCTGGTCTACGTCGGATACCTGCGCTCGGTGCCGCGGGAACTGGAGGAGGCCGCCCGTATCGACGGGGCGAGCACCTGGACGATCTTCTGGCGGGTGGTGTTCCCGCTGCTCGCCCCGATGAACGCCACCGTCGGCATCCTGACCTGCCTGTGGGCCTGGAACGACTTCCTACTCCCGCTGGTGGTGCTGTCCAGCCCGGACGCACAGACCCTGCCCCTGGCCCAGTACGTCTTCCAGGACCAGTTCAAGACCGACTACAGCACCGCCTTCGCCTCCTACCTGATGGCGATGGCCCCGATGCTCATCGTGTACGTCTTCGCCCAGCGCTGGGTGATCTCCGGGGTGATGAGGGGTTCGATCAAGTGAACGCACGCACGCACTTGTCCGTCCGCGACGGGGACGCCTGGTGGAAGGCCGCGGTCGTCTACCAGATCTACCCCCGCAGCTTCGCCGACTCGAACGGGGACGGCATCGGCGACCTGCCGGGCATCACCAGCCGGCTGGACTACCTGGCCGACCTGGGGGTGGACGTCATCTGGTTGTCCCCGGTGTACCCGTCCCCGCACGACGACAACGGCTACGACATCAGCGACTACCAGGACATCGACCCGTTGTTCGGCACCCTGGCCGACTTCGACAAGCTGCTGGGAGCCGTGCACGAGCGGGGCATGCGGCTGATGATGGACCTGGTGGTCAACCACACCTCCGACGAGCACCCGTGGTTCGTCGAGTCGCGCAGCGGGAAGGACAGCCCCAAGCGCGACTGGTACTGGTGGCGACCCGCCCGCGAGGGCATGGAACCGGGCACGCCCGGTGCCGAGCCGAACAACTGGCGTTCGTTCTTCTCCGGACCGGCGTGGGAGTTCGATCCGGCCACCGGGGAGTACTACCTGCACCTGTTCTCCCGCAAGCAGCCGGACCTGAACTGGGAGAACCCGGAGGTCCGGCAGGCGGTGTACGCGATGATGCGGTGGTGGTTGGACCGCGGGGTCGACGGCTTCCGCATGGACGTCATCAACTTCATCTCCAAGGATCCGGCCCTGCCCGACGGTCCGGTGCTGGGTCGGGGTCCCTACGGGGACGGTTCGGCGTTCTACGTCTGCGGTCCGCGTATCCACGAGTACCTGCAGGAGATGCACCGTGAGGTGCTCGCCGCCCACGAGGGACGGCTGATCACCGTGGGCGAGATGCCCGGGGTGACCCTGGAGCAGGCCCGGCTGTTCACCGACCCGGCCCGGCGTGAGCTGGACATGGTGTTCCAGTTCGAGCACGTGACCCTGGACCAGGGCAGCAGTAAGTGGGATGTGCGGCCGTTGCGGCTGACCGACCTGAAGGCGTCGCTGGGGCGCTGGCAGACCGGGTTGTCCGACGTCGGCTGGAACAGCCTGTACTGGAACAACCACGACCAGCCGCGGGTGGTCTCCCGGTTCGGCGACGACGGTGAGTACCGGGTGCGGTCGGCGACGATGCTCGCCACGGTGCTGCACCTGCACCGCGGCACGCCGTACATCTACCAGGGCGAGGAACTGGGGATGACCAACGCCCCGTTCACCTCGATCGACGATTTCCGGGACATCGAGTCGCTCAACCACTACGCCGAGGCCGTCGCCGCAGGTGACGACCCGCAGGAGGTGCTGGCGGCGCTGCGCCGGATGAGCCGGGACAACGCCCGTACCCCGATGCAGTGGGACGACTCGCCGCACGCCGGGTTCACCTCCGGCACGCCGTGGATCCCGGTCAACCCCAACCACACCGAGGTCAACGCGGCCGCGGCGGTGGCCGACCCGAACTCGGTGTACCACCACTACCGGCGGTTGATCGAGCTGCGGCACACCGAGCCGGTCGTGGTGTACGGCGACTTCACCATGCTGCTGCCCGAGGACGAGCGGATCTACGCCTTCACCCGGCGGTACGAGGACACCGAGCTGCTGGTGCTGGGCAACTTCACCGGTGGGGTGGTGACCGCGGAGATCCCGGACGCCGAGTGCTGGGCCGAGGCGGAACTGCTGCTGGCCAACCACCCGGCCGGACCGGGCACCAAGCCGTTGGAGCTCGGTCCCTGGGAGGCCCGCGTCTACCGGCGCACCGTGCGCTGAGGCAACCGGACCGGTGCACAGGCCTGGGCCCGTGGGTCCGCTTCCGTGACCCACGGGCCCAGGAGACCGGAAGACACGTCCGGCCCACCACCGGCCGGGTTCGGTACCGGGTTCAGCCGTTCCCGATCAATGCGTTCTCCAGGTCGTTGAGCAGGGCCCGCACCGGTCCCCAGCACAGCCGGACCGTGTCACGGTCGGGGAAGAATTTGCTCTCCATCTGCTGACGCGGGTGGATGTAGTTGCGGAAGTTCCTCGCCTCGTCCATGAAGGTCTTCGCGTCGAGCTCGATCAGCCCCTTTGCGTGCGCTGTCTCGATGAGCAGCTGCAATCCTGCTCGCTTCGCGTCCACCTCCTTGCCGTTGCGACCGCGGAAGCCCTTCCGCAGCAGCTCGGGGCAGCGCTCGACGAGCACCTGGTACAGCAGTCCCTCGACGAAGCTTCCGATACCGACCACCGCGAGCAGGTGCGCACCGACCTCGTCGGCCTTCCGGCTCTGCACCACCCGGTCGACTAGCAGCTCCACCGTCTGCTGATCCTTGATCAGCGCACGCAACCGCTGCTCGAGTCCCTCCGGCGGGGTGAACACCGGTTCCTCGTCCTCCTCCCCGCGCTCGGCGAGGACGGGCCGGCCACTGACGAAGGAGACGGTCAGTCGCTCCGGCTCGAGGACGGCGTTCAGGTGCTCCCGCATGACCTGCGCGGTCGCCATGCCGTCGTCGTACTCCCGCGGATCGCAGACGCGGCAGAGGAAACGCTCCATGTCGGCACGGTTGCCGGCACGCTCGGTGAGCGCGTCCAGCAGCCACGGAACCCGGGGCGAGCCGTCGTACTCCGGCGGGTTCTGCCAACCGGCGTGCCGAAGCAGCCTCTCCAGCTCGTATCCCCTGCGCTCGAAGGGGCCGCCGATGTCACAGACCAGGTCGGCCACCCGCTCCAGGGTCCGCGGATCGAGTGGGAACATCACCGACCCCCCTCGGCCTTCAGCTCCTGCGCCCGGGCGAGAACACGACCGAGTCGTTCCTTCATCTTGCTGGTCCGCCGTTGGAAGCCCAGCACCTCGATCGCCTGGTTGATCCGATCCTCCCGGACAAGCGCCAGCTGGTCCCGGAGCAGCCACAGGAACAGCTCGATCAGCTCGTCATCGGTGTAGTCATCGATCTTGGCTCGCCGAGGCTGGGACAGGAAGGCGGGACGCGGCCCCCGGTCCACGGCGATCTGCTGGGCTACCGACTCCTCGGCCAGCCGCTCGTTCCTTCCGTTCCCCTCCTTTTCCACCGCCGCCTGCGTGTCGGCGTTCGCTCGGAGTTCCGCTTCCCTGTTCACCTCCTCGACCGCTTCCTGCCACCGTTGCCAGACCAGCTGGGTCTGGCCTTCGGGATCGTGGAACCACTCGCTGGCCCAGAGACGGTGGAACCGCCAGCCCAGGCGCTCCAGGTGTTCCTGACGCAGCCGGTCCCGGTCACGGGCGCTCTCCGCCCGGTGGTAGGTGTCCCCGTCCGCCTCGACTGCCAGGACCATCCGACCCGGCTTGTCGGGGTGGGCAAGAGCGAAGTCGATCCGGTATCCGGCGACACCCCACTGCGGGGTGACCGGGATGCCGGCCCTGCAGAGCGCGTCGTACACGCTGCTTTCGAAACCGTTGAGCTCCGTTCCCGTCGGCCGGCCGACCCGTTCGAGATCACAACCATTCCGCGCGAACTCCAGGAACTGGCGCAGCAGGTCCGGACCCTTGCGTGCATGGTCCGGCCGCATGTCCTCCGCGGAGAAGCAGCTGACCACGTCCATGCGGCGACGGGCCCGGGTGATGGCGACATTGAGCCGCCGTTCTCCGCCCTCCTGGTTCAATGGGCCGAGAACCCGCATGTCGAACCGGCCGTTGGCCCCCTTGGCGCCGCCGAGGCTGAGGATGATCGCGTCCCGCTCGTCGCCCTGCACCCGTTCCAGGTTCTTGACGAACAACCGCCGGCCGGGGCCCTGCATTCGGGCCAGGAACTCCTCCAGCTCCGGGTGCTGCTGGCTCGCCCGCCGAATGGCGGTCTCGATGGGGGCGACGGAACTGCTGCCCAGCGTGATCACGCCCAACGTATCGTCGGGGTGGTTGCGGACGTGGTCCAGGATCAGCTCGACGA
>DATCJU010000143.1:0-107187 GCA_036562635.1 Pseudonocardiaceae bacterium | reverse complement strand
GATCACAGCGGGATGTTGCCGTGCGCACCCCGCCCGGCCGGAGCGGCCGCCAGCGCCTCGGCCAGCCGCCAACGGGTCTGCGCCGGGTCGAGCACCTCGTCGACCACACCGATGGCCAGGGCACGGTTCACGCCACCGGCGATCCGCTCGTGTTCCTCGGCCAGCTTGGCGTGCAGCGCCTCGCGCTCCTCCTCGGGCACCGCCGCCAGCTTCTTGCGGTGCAGGATGCCGACCGCCGCCTTGGCCCCCATCACGGCGATCTCGGCGCACGGCCAGGCGAACACGTGGGTGGCACCCAGTGCGCGGGAGTTCATGGCGATGTAGGCACCGCCGTAGGCCTTGCGGGTCACCAGGGTCACCCGGGGCACCACCGCCTCGGCGAAGGCGTGCAGCAGCTTGGCGCCGCGCCGCACCACGCCTTCCCACTCCTGGCCCACCCCCGGCAGGTAACCGGGGACGTCCACCACGACGAGCAGCGGCACGCCGAAGGCGTCGCACATCCGCACGAAACGGGACGCCTTCTCCGCGCTGGCCGAGTCCAGACAGCCACCCATCCGCAGCGGGTTGTTGGCGATCACGCCGATGGTGCGGCCGGCCAGCCGGCCCAGACCGACCACGATGTTCGGGGCCCACTTGGGCTGCAGCTCCTCGAACACCGGGCCGGACTCGTCCTGGTCGAGGATCCGACGCAGCAGCGGGCGCACGTCGTAGGCACGCTGCGGCTTGTCCGGAAGCAGGGCCCGCAGGTCCTCCTCCTGACCCCGCACCAGGTGCAGCTCGAACGCACCCGGCCGGGCGAACAGCCCGGTGATGCGCCGGGCACGGACGTAGGCGTCGGCCTCGTCCTTGGCCACCACGTGCACCACACCGGACTTCTTGCCGTGTGCCTCCGGCCCGCCGAGCGATTCCATGTCGATCTGCTCACCGGTGACACTGCGCACCACGTCCGGCCCCGTGACGAAGACCCGGCCGCTCGGCGCCATGATGACCACGTCGGTGAGCGCCGGCCCGTAGGCGGCACCACCGGCGGCCGGGCCGAGCACCACGGAGATCTGCGGCACCCGGCCCGACGCGCGGACCATCGCGGCGAACACCTGACCCACACCGTCCAGGGCCTCCACGCCCTCGGCCAGCCGCGCACCACCCGAGTGCCACAGACCGATCACCGGGATGCGCTCGCGCACGGCGGTGTCGATGGCGTCGACGATGTGCCGGCAGCCCTCCGATCCCATCGCCCCACCCATCTTGGTGGCGTCGGTGCAGTAGGCGATGACCTTCGCCCCGTCGATCCGGCCGCGCACCGCGAACACCCCGCTGGTGTCGCGCGGTCGGAGTGGGACGAGCGAACCGGGGTCGAGCAGCTGGGTGAGCCGGACCTCCGGGTCCCGGGGGTCGAGGTCGTGCTCCGGTGTCGTGCTTTCGGGCCTGCTGGCCAGTGCGGTCATCGTGAGCTCCTCCGAGTGCGGTGGACGGGCGGGGTGGTGCGCTTTCCCGTCCCTGCGGTGTCAGGCCGGGGTGAACGCGAGGGCGACGTTGTGCCCGCCGAAGCCGAACGAGTCGTTGACCGCGGCGGAGAGCTGGACCTTGCGGGGCTCGCCCGACGCCACGTCCAGCTGCACGGCCGGGTCGATCTCGTCCAGGTTCAGCGTCGGTGGCACGACACCCTCCCGGACCGCCAGCAGGGTTGCGATCGCCTCCACCGCGCCGGCCGCCCCGAGCAGGTGACCGAGCGAGGACTTCGGTGCGGTGACCACCGGGTGGTCGCCGATCGCAGCCCGGATCGCGGCGGCCTCGGCGACGTCGCCGACCGGGGTCGAGGTGGCGTGGGCGTTCACGTGCCCCACGTCCGCCGGGTCGATCCCGCCGGTCCGCAGCGCAGCCGTGATCGCCCGCGCGGCGCCCTTGCCCTCCGGCTCCGGCGCGGTGATGTGGTGCGAGTCGGAGGTGATGCCGACACCGGCGAGCCTGCCGTAGATCCGGGCACCCCGGGCCTTGGCGAACTCGGCACGTTCCAGCACCATCACACCCGCACCCTCACCGAGCACGAAGCCGTCCCGCTGCACGTCGAACGGGCGGGATGCGCGCTCCGGCTCGTCGTTACGGGTGCTCATCGCCCGCATCTGGGCGAACGCCGCGATCGGCAGCGCCGTGATCGATGCCTCCGCCCCGCCGGCGATGACGACGTCGACCTCACCGGCCTTGAGCATCCGCCACGCCCAGGCGAGGGCCTCGGCACCCGATGCGCAGGCCGAGGTGGGTGCGTGCACACCACCGCGGGCGCCCAACGCGAGACCGACCGTGGCGGCCGGGCCGTTGGGCATGAGCATCGGGATGGTCAGCGGCGACACCTTGCGCATGCCGGCCGTCTCCAGCAGGTCGTCCTGCGACAGGAGGGTGAGCGCGCCGCCGATACCGGTGCCGATCACCACACCGAGCCGTTCCGGCTCGACCTGCTGCTCACCGTCGAGACCGGCGTCGGCCCAGGCCTGCCGGGCCGCGATCAGCGCGACCTGCTCGCAACGGTCCAGTCGCCGGGCTTCGACCCGCGGCAGGATCTCGGTGGGCTCCACGGCGAGCTGCGCGGCGATACGCACCGGTAGCTCGTACTTGTCGACCCACTCGGCCTCCAGCGGCGCGATGGCGCTGCGCCCGGCGAGCAGTGCTTTCCAGGTGGTGTCGACGTCGCCACCGAGCGGCGTGGTGGCGCCGAGCCCGGTGACGACGACATCGGAAGTGTTGGTCATCGGTTGGAGGCGATGTAGTTCACCGCATCGCCGACGGTCTTGAGGTTCGCCAGCTCGTCGTCGGGGATCTTCACGCCGAACTTGTCCTCGGCCTGGACGGCGATCTCCACCATGGACAGCGAGTCGATGTCCAGGTCGTCCACGAAGGCCTTCTCCAGGGTCACGTCACTCGCGCTGACACCGGCGACCTCCTCGACGATCTCAGCGAGCCCCTTCAGGATCTCCTCGTTGGTCACGGACTTTCCCTTTCTTCTTGTGCTCGTCCGGCAGGTGTCCGCCCGCCGGGAGTCGGTGGGGCGCGGCGGTTCCGCGCGTGCGGGTCACGGGCAGACCACGACCTGGCCCGCGTAGGAGAGCCCGGCGCCGAAGCCCACCAGCAGCGCCACGTCGCCGCTGCGCACCCGGCCCGCCGCGGTCATGTGGTCCAGGGCGAGCGGGATGGACGCGGAGGAGGTGTTGCCGGAGTGGACGATGTCGTCGGCGACCACCATGTCCTCCCGGGCACCCCTGGCCCGCAGCCGCTTGGCGATGGCCTCCACGATCCGCAGGTTCGCCTGGTGCGGCACCAGGACGTCGATGTCGCTCAACGACAGCCCGGCCAGCTCCACCGCGCGCTCGGCGACCGGTGCGATCTGGGTGGTCGCCCAGCGGAAGACCGAGCGGCCCTCCTGGTAGATGTACCGGCCGTCGCGCAGGTAGATCAGGCCCGCCTGGTCGCCGGAGCTGCCCCAGGCGACGGGGCCGATGCGCGGCTCGTCGGACGGTCCGACCACGGCCGCACCCGCACCGTCGGCGAAGATGATGCAGGTGGAGCGGTCCTGCCAGTCGACCCAGTCGGTGAACCGCTCGGCACCGATCACCAGGACCCGCCGCGCCGAGCCCGACCGGATCATGTCGGAGGCCACGGCCAGTGAGTAGGAGAACCCGGCGCAGGCCGCGTTGAGGTCGAAGGCGGCGGCCGCCTTCACTCCGATCCGGTCCGCGGTCTGCGCGGCGGCGTTCGGGATGGACCCGGGCATGGTGCAGGTGGCCACGATGACGGCGTCCACGTCGGACGGTGCGAGGCCGGAGTTGGCCAGGGCCTTGGCACCCGCCTCGACGGCCATGTCCACCAGGGACTGGTCCTCGTCGGCCAACCGGCGCTCCACGATGCCGACTCGCTGCCGGATCCACTCGTCGGAGGTGTCGACCCGGCGGGAGAGGTCGTCGTTGGTCACCACGCGGTTGCCCTGGCTGCTGCCGAAGCCGAGCAGAGCGGTGCCGGCGGGGCCCAGGGTCGGCCGCAGACGTGGCCGCTCGCCGCTCACCGAGCACCCCCGTGCTCGGCGATCAGCTCCGCTGCCTTGTCCAGGTCGGCCGGGGTCTTCAGCGCCAGGGTGGCGGTGCCCTTCAGCTCACGCTTGACCAGACCCACCAGGGTGCCGGCCGGCGGCAGCTCGATCACCGCGGTGACCCCACGGTCGGCCAGGGTGGCCATACAGGCGTCCCAACGCACCGGGCGGGTGACCTGGGCGACCAGACGGCGCAGCACCTCGGCCCCCTCGGTGACGACCGCACCGTCGGCGTTGGACAGCAACGGACGGCTGGGGTCGGTGGTGCGGATCGAGGCGGCGCGTTCGTGCAGCGCGGTCTCGGCGGGCGCCATGTACCGGGTGTGGAACGCCCCGGCCACCTTCAGCGAGACGACCCGGGTGCCCGTGGGGGGATTGGCGGCCAGCTTCTCCAGCGCGGGCAGCGGACCGGCGGCCACGATCTGGCCGGCACCGTTGCGGTTGGCCGGCTCCAGGCCGAGCTCGGCGAGCGCGGCCACCACCGTTTCCGGGTCGCCACCGAGCACGGCGGACATGCCGGTCGGCTCCAACGCACAGGCGGCGGCCATCTCCCGGCCGCGAACGGCGGCCAGTGCCACGGCGTCGTCGGCGGTGAGGACACCGGCGACCGCGGCGGCGGCGAGCTCACCGACCGAGTGGCCGGCGACCGCGGTGTCGGCGGGCAGCGACACGCGCCGGGCCAGCTCCTCGAACGCGAGCAGGGCGAGCGCGACGACGAGTGGCTGGGTGACCGCGGTGTCCTTGATCTCCTCAGCCGTCGCGGTGGTGCCGAGCCGTACCAGGTCCAGCCCCGTGGTCTCGGACCAGGCGGCGAGACGCTGCTCGGCCCCGTCGAGTTCGAGCCAGGGAGCGAGCATTCCAGGAGACTGGGAGCCCTGTCCGGGCGCGAGTAGCGCGATCACGCCCCCACTGAACACCCAGTCGACGCTCCGCCGGGATGTCGCCTCGCACGAAGTCCGGGACACAACGTTGTGGCGTGTCTACAAAGTCACCCGTTGTTCGCACGATTTCGGGTCCGATTCGTTGTCGGATAGGTGAAGTGTGGCGGGCGGATCGGGCCACGTCATGGCCCTGACGGGTGATGTTCGGGGCGAGCAGGATCCCCGCGCGGAGACGGAGCGACACGGAGGGGTACGACGACGGGGTGACGGTTTCGAACGGGTGGTGACGATCACCACAGCCCGCGGGCGCGGGCCAGGCGGCCGACGGCCAGCGCCACCTGCAGGACCAGGGCGTCCCGCGGATCGGAGGCGTTGCGTCCGGTCAGCTCGGTCACGCGGCGCAGCCGGTACCGCACCGTGTTGGGGTGCACGTAGAGCTGGCGGGCACAGGTCTCCAGCACCCCACCCACCTGCAGGTAGGAGTCGACCGTCTCCAGCAGCGAGCCACCGGCCTCGGTGAGGGGGCGTACCACCTGGTCGATCAGCTGCCGCTCGGCCTCGGGATCCCCGGCCAGGGCCCGCTCGGGCAACAGGTCCGTGGAACGGACCGGGCGCGGGGCCGACGGCCAGGCGACCACCGCCCGCATCCCGGACAGCGCGTCGGCGGCGCTGCGGTGGGCCTCGGCGAGGCTGGGCACGGTGGGGCCGGCCACGACCGGGCCCTCGCCGAACGCCTCGGCCATCCGGGCCAGCACGTCGTGATGGGGGGCCTCGTCCACCGGGCCGGCCAGCACGACCACCAACCGGGAGCCCTGGACCCCGATGAGCACGCCCCGCCCCACCCGGGCGGCGCGGCTGCGCACCTCGTAGATCACCGCGGTCGGGTCGTCGGAGGTCGGGTTGCCGATGAGGACGGTGGCCTCGGCGGCGGGGTCCCAGCCCAGGGCCGCGGCCCGGGAGAGCAGGGACTCCTCGGCGTCCCCACGCATGATGCCGTCCACCATCAGCGCCTCCAGCCGGGCGTCCCAGGCGCCTCGCGCCTCGGCCGCGGCGGCGTAGGAGGTGGCGGCGGCGAAGGCGATCTCCCGGCTGTAGCGCAGCACCGCCTCGGTGAGCACGGCCCGCTCGGCGTTGCCGCAGGCCAGTTCGGGCAGCCGCTGCTCGAACACGTCGATCGCCACCCGGACCAGTTCCACGGTCTGGCGCAGGTTCACCCAGCGGGCCAGGTCACGCGGGGCCGACCGGAACGCCTCCGCGGTGAGTTTGAGCGCCTGCTGTGGATTGCGCAGCCACTCCACGAACCCGGCCACGCCGGTCTGCGTCACCAGCAGCACACTGGCCCGCTGGTCGGCGGGGAGCCGGCGGAACCACGGCAGCCGCTGCTCCATGGCGGCGACACTGGCGTTGGCCAGGCCGCCGGAGGCGTGCTCCAGCGCACGCAGGGTCGTTGCCGACAACTCAGCCGGTCCTGCAGCGCCGTCGGGCGCGCTCTGCCAGGCGTCCGCGCTGGTCATGTCGCACAGCATGACACGAGCGGACGATCACGCTCGTGCCGGTGCCGCAGGTGTGGCGGGCGTCGCGTCGCGGGCGGGACGAGTGGGACGGCTCGGGCAGGGACCGGTGTCGGGGCGGCGTCCGGGACGACGATCACCAGGTGCACGGGCCGTCGGTCTCGCAGCAGGGCGCCAGGAACCGGCAGGTCGGGCAGATCCACTTCGACCCGTTCCCGTAGGGCACCAGGTCGTCGCTCTCGCACTGCGGGCACGGGAGGTTCGTCGCGCGCGACCGCGGGGCATCCGACCGTCGCACCGTCCTGGTCTCGGTCACCACCCGACGGTACAACGGCCACCGGTGGCGCGGTGCCACCCCGTCGGGCGGTCCGCGGATGCCGTCATCGGCCCCGGCGGGGCGGTGTGCCGCGGCGGTGAGCGCCACCGCGTCGGGGATAGGCCTTGGCCCGCTCGGCCATCACCTCGGCGTGTTCGACCTGTCTGCGCCAGTGTCCGTACAGGTTGCCCTGGTTGGTCAGCTCCTCGATGGCGATCAGGGTCCGCCCCGAGGGGCGCCCGGCGGGTGCGTCCCGCCAGGGGGTGCCCGGCAGCGGCATGAACGTGTGCGCGTGGATGCGGGCACCGAGGTCGGCCAGCTCCGCGGCCAGGGCGATCGAGGCCTCCTCGTCGGCCTCGCCCTCCCCGGGCATGCCGAAGATGAAGTCCACGTTCACCCGGAACCCGCACTCGATCGCGATCCGCACCGCATCCCGGATCACCTGCACCCCGTGCCCGCGCTTGGCCGACTGCAGCACCGACTCCGAGCCGGACTGGGCGCCGATGATGATGTTGTCGTTGGCCACGTACCTGCGGAGCATCCGCATGGCCTCGACGCTGACGTGCTCGGGGCGGATCTCACTGGGGAACGAGCCGAAGAAGACCCGGCCGTCCGGTTTCTGCTCCTCCTTCACCGCGCTCAGCAGTTCCTCCACGGCGTCCAGCCGCGGCTCGGTGTCGGGGGAGCCGTAGGACAGCGAGGTGGGGGTGATGAACCGGACGTCGCGCAGGCCGCGCGCGGTCATCTCCCGGACGTGCTCGCGGACACTGGCCACGCTGCGGTGCCGGAACCGGGCCGAGAACATGAACGGCGTCTGGCAGAACCGACAGGCGTAGACGCAGCCGCGGGTGATCTCGATGGGGCTGAACCTGTTCCACCGTGGCGCGAACGAGGGGAACCGGTCCAGCTCCTCCCGCACCGCGGGGCCGGTGCGGACCAGGCCCCGTTCCGGGTCGGGCAGGGCCAGCCCCGGTACCTCGTGCAGCGACCCGCCCTGGCCCAGGACATCGACCAGGCGGAGCACCGTGGTCTCGCCCTCACCGACGGCGGCGACGTCCCAGCCGGCGTGCAGGGTGTGCAACGGCTCGGCCGTGGCGTGCACCCCGCCCGCCACGTGCACCACGCGGGGGTCGTCCACCCGGGCACGCACCGCGCGCAGCTCCTCGGACAGCGCCGGTACGTCGGGCGAGTAGAACGACCAGAGCACGAGCACCCGTTCCGCGCGGGTCAGTGCCTCCTCGATCCCGGTGGCGAGCTTCTCGGCGCTGCGGCAGAACCCCACCTCGTAGCGCATGGCGCCGTCGTAGGTCTGCAGCGCACCCAACAGCGCGTGATGTCCGTAGGTGGAGGACCGCCGGTAGCGCAGCAGCACCGCCACGTCGATGTTCATGACACCGCAGGGTAGACGCCCGACGACTCCGACACGGTCGGTGGAGGGACCGCCCCCTGTCCCGGTCGTGCCACCGACCGGTGCGGCATGACGCAACTCACCGTGCGGAGCACCCCCGGAAGGGGAGACGATGGGTGAACCAGGCGACGTGCGCTCCGGGGTCGGTGGAAGTCCGAACCGGCGGTGACAGCCCGCGACCCGTCGGCCGGTGGTCGACGGTGGACCCGGTGGAACTCCGGGGCCGACGGTGAAAGTCCGGATGGGAGGCGGCGCACGCGTGCCGGGCGGTGCGTGCTGCGCGCGTTCCGCCTGCCGCGTCCTGCCCTCCCCCGGCTCGGGGCGGAAGGGAGGACGGGTGGAGATCCTGCTGCAGCACGGGCTCGTGCTCTTCGGACAGCGGGTGTCGTGGGCCGAGCTGGTCGGTCAGCTGTGCGCCCTCGCCGTGGTGTTCCTCGCCGACCGGCGCACCCTGTGGACCTGGCCGGTCCAGGTCGGAGCGACCGTGCTGCTGTTCAGCGTCTACGCCACCGCCCACCTCGGCGGTCTCGCCACCCGACAGGTGGTCATCCTGTTGATCTCCTGCTACGGCTGGTGGGCCTGGACCCGCCGACGTGATCCGGTGTACGGCGTGGTGGTGCGCCGGGCGTCGTGGCCGGAGCGGTGGGCGTTGGTGGGCGTCATGGCGCTGGGCACCGTGGTGACGGCGCTCGTGCTCGACGCACTGGACGCGTCCTGGGCACCGTGGCCGGACGCGTGGATCTTCGTCGGGACGTTGGTCGCCTTCGCGGCCCAGGGACTGGGGCTGGTCGAGTTCTGGCTGGTCTGGCTGGCGGTCGACGCCGTCGGAGTGCCCCTGCAGCTCGCCTCGGGGTTGTGGTTCTCCGCGCTGGTCTACGTGGTGTTCGCCGTGTTGGTGCTCCACGGGTGGCGGAGCTGGACGCGTGAGGCGGTCTCCAGGGCTGCCGGGCAGCGCCTGTCCCAGGCCGGCAGGTGAGTTCCGGCCGCACCACGGACACGACGCACAGGAACGGGTGCGGTCCCGGCCCGCACGAGGGGACCGGGACCGCACCCGTTCCGACGGGGACTGCTGGACCGCCTGCCGCGGACTACTTGTCGTAGATGGCGGCGATCTCGTCGGCGTAGGTGGCGGCCACCACGTTGCGCCGCAGCTTCAGGCTGGGAGTCAGCTCCCCGCCGGCCTCGGTGAAGTCCACGGGCAGGATGCGGAACTTCTTGATCGCCTCGGCCCGGGACACCGCCTTGTTCGCCTCGTCCACCGCGGCCTGGATCTCGGCGCGCAGGTCGGGGTCGTCGATCAGGTCCGCCACCGTGGCGTTCTCCGGCTTGCCGTTCTGCTTCTTCCAGGCCGGGAGGAACTCGGCGTCGATGGTGATCAGGGCGCCGATGAACGGCTTCTTGTCCCCGACGACCATGCACTGGCTGATCAACGGGTGTGCCCGCAGCCGGTCCTCCAGCAGCGACGGGGCCACGTTCTTGCCGCCCGCCGTGACGATGATCTCCTTCTTGCGGCCGGTGATCCGCAGGAAGCCGTCCTCGTCGAGCTCGCCGAGGTCACCGGTGTGGAACCAGCCGTCCTCCAGGGCCTCCTTGGTGGCCTGCTCGTTGTTCCAGTACCCCCGGAACACCACGTCGCCCTTGATGAGGACCTCGCCGTCCTCGGCGATGCGCACCGAGGTGCCCGCGATGGGGCGGCCGACGGTGCCGATCTTGAAGGCGCCCTCGACGTTCACGCAGGCCGCCGCGCTGGTCTCGGTCAGGCCGTAGCCCTCCAGCACCGGCACACCGACCCCGCGGAAGAAGTGCGCCAGCCGCTCGCCGAGGGGTGCACCGCCGGAGACCGCGGCGACGCACCGCCCGCCCAGGGCCGCCCGCAGCTTGCCGTACACCAGCAGGTCGAACAGCTTGTGCCGGAGCTTGAGTCCCAGACCGGGACCCTTGCCGTCCGTGGCCTGGCTGTAGGCAACCGCCGTGGCCTCGGCGGCGTCGAAGATCTTGCCCTTGCCCTCGGAGTGCGCCTTCTGCTTGGCGGTGTTGTAGACCTTCTCGAACACCCGGGGCACGGCGACCACGAAGGTCGGGCGGAAGGTGCTCAGGTCCCGGACCAGGTTCTTCACGTCCGGGGTGTGGCCCACGGTCACGCGGGCGTACACACAACACAGGGTGATCGCCCGGGCCAGGACGTGCGCCAGTGGCAGGAACATCAGCAGGGACTGGCCCTCCTGCATCAGCTGCGGGAAGGCCGCCAGGTCGGACCGGACCTCCGCCAGCAGGTTCCGGTGGGTCAGTTCACAGCCCTTGGGACGCCCGGTCGTCCCGGAGGTGTAGATCAGGGTGGCCAGGTCGTCGGCTCGCACGGCGCGTCGGCGCTCGTGCACGGTCTCGTCCTCGACGTCCTTGCCCAGCGCGGTCAGTTCCGTCACCGCCGACGAGTCGCCCTCGATCTGCCACACGTGCGCCAGACCGGGCAGTGCGTCCCGCACGCTGTCCAGCGTCGCCCGGTGTGCGGAGGTCTCCACCACGATCGCCCGTGCGCCGGAGTCGGAGACGATCCACTCGAGCTGCTCGGCGGAGGAGGTCTCGTAGACGGGGACGGTGACACAGCCGGCCGCCCAGATCGCGAAGTCGATCAGGGTCCACTCGTAGCGGGTCTTGGACATCAGCGCGACCCGGTCGCCGGGCTCCAGCCCCGCGGCGACCAGCCCCTTAGCCACGGCGAGGACCTGGTCCGCGAACTCACGGGCGGTGATGTCGATCCAGTTGCCGTCCACCAACCGGCGGAAGCCCACCGCGTTGCCGAATCGCTCGGCGTTCGCCCACACCATATCGGTGAGGTTCTCCTCGTCCGCCACTGCCGTAGTGGCGGGAACGCTGAACTCGCGCACGTCAACCTCCGGGCGGTGGTTACTCGTGAGTACTGGTGACGAAACTTAGCGCGGGAATGCCTCGTGACAATAGGGCTGAGATCTCGATTCGGGGAGGCATGGCACTCTTCGCTCATGCCCTCGGTGGACGTGGTCGACGAAATGTTCCTGGTGGCGCCACGGTCTGAGATCGCCGCGATCTTCGCCGATCCGGTCACACAGCGACGGATCTGGCCGGACCTACGGCTGACGGTGTACGCCGACCGTGGCGACGAAGGTCTGCGCTGGACCGTGCAGGGAGCGTTGGTCGGCACGATGGAGGTGTGGTTGGAGCAGGTGCTCGACGGCACCGTGCTGCACTACTTCCTGCGTGCCGATCCACCCGGTCCCACGGGTGAGCCTGCCCCGCTGCCGCCGAAGATCGCAATCCGGGAGAGCCGGCGTCGTCAGCTTCTGGCCCGGGCGGCCTTCTTCCAGCTCAAGCAGCGTCTGGAGATGGGCAGGGAGATCGGTTGCCCGCCCTGACGGTGCCGGGCACGCTTCCCGAGTGGTTCACCTGTGCCGCACCGGTCGGAGAGTGCGTAAGGTGACGATCGTGCGGGTGCATGTGGTGTCGGACGTCCACGGCAACGCCGAGGCGTTGGCGCGGGCCGGCGAGGGAGCCGACGCACTCCTTGTGCTGGGGGACCTGCTCAACTTCGTCGACTACGCCGACTACTCCGGCGGCATCCTCGGGGCGGTGTTCGGGCCGGAGAAGGTGGCCCGTTTCGCCCACCTGCGCAACCACGGGCGCCCCGGCGAGGCGGGGGCCTACGCCCGGTCGCTGTGGGCGTCCCTCCGTGAACCCGAACGGGTGATCGAGGAGGCGGTGCGCGAGCAGTACGCGAAGATCTTCGCCGCGCTGACCGCCCCCACCTACGCCACACCGGGCAACGTGGACGCCCCGGCCCTGTGGGCCGAGTTCGCCGGTGAGCACGTGTACGTGCTGGACGGGCAGGTCGTCGAGCTCGGTGGGCTGCGTCTGGGCTTCGTGGGAGGCGCGGTCCTGCCTCCGGGGGGCCGGTTGGTGCGTAACTCCCCGTGGGTGCCGTACCTGCGGACCTCCGCCGAGTACGGCGAGGTGGTCGCGGCGCTGGGGGAGGTGGACGTGCTGTGCAGCCACATCCCGCCCGCGGTGGTCGAGCTGACCTACGACGTGGTGGCCCGGCGCGAGGAGATCGGCTCGCCCCACCTGCTGGAGGCGATCCGTCGGGGACAGCCGCGCTGGTCGCTGTTCGGGCACGTGCACCAGCCGCTGGCCCGCCGGACACGGATCGGCCGCACCGAGTGCATCAACGTGGGGTACTTCCGCCGGACGGAACGCCCGTTCGTGCTCCGTTGGTGAGCCGACCCTGCCGGGCGGGAGGCGGTGCCCGCCGGGGCGCGGAGTGCGTTAGCCTGCGCACATGGCCGACGAGTCCACCCAGTCCATCGTCATCGACGCTCCGCCGGAGAAGATCATGGCGGTCATCGCGGACTTCGCGGCTTACCCGGAGTGGGCCAACGCGGTGAAACGGACCGAGGTGCTGTCCTCCGGGGCCGACGGGCGGGCGGAGCAGGTGCGGTTCGTCCTGGACGCGGGTGTGGTCAAGGACGAGTACGTGCTGGCCTACGACTGGGCCGAGGACGGGCTTGCCGTGAACTGGCACCTGGTCAAGGGCCAGATGCAGAAGGCCCAGCGCGGCAGTTACCGGTTGGAGCCGCAGGAGGCCGGAACGAAGGTCACGTACTCGCTGGCGGTCGAACTGGCCATCCCGATGATCGGCCTGTTCAAGCGCAAGGCCGAGAAGATGATCATGGACACCGCGCTGAAGGAGCTCAAGCGGCGCGTCGAGCGTGCGGCCTGAACCGGTGTCCGCGAACGGGTGGTGGGTGTGACCTCGATCGCCTGATGCGGCGCAGGCCTGCCACCCGAATGGCAGTTCGCGGCGGCGCTGACGGATGATCGGGGCGTGCGCGTCCTGCTGTTCACCGGTAAGGGCGGCGTGGGCAAGACGACCCTCGCCGCAGCCACCGCGGCTCGGCTGGCCACCACCGGGCGGAAGACCCTGGTGGTGTCCACCGACCCGGCCCACTCCCTCGGTGACGCGCTGGGCGTACCCCTCGCCGGCGAGCCCACGGAGGTGGACCACCCGCAGGTGCCCGGCGGCCTGCACGCCTACCAGGTGGACATCCGGGGGTTGGTCGACAGCAGCTGGCAGGACCTGCGGCAGCACCTGCGGGCCGTACTGGCCGGTGCCGGGGTGGACGAGCTGGACGCCGAGGAACTGACCGTGCTCCCGGGAGTGGACGATCTGCTGGCTCTGTCGGAGGTGTGTCGGAACGCATCCCAGGGACCCTGGGACGTCGTGGTGGTCGACTGCGCCCCCACCGCAGAGACACTGCGCCTGCTCGCGCTGCCCGAAGCCCTCGCCGGTTACCTGGAGCGGCTGTTCCCGGCGCACCGCCGGGTCGTGCGGGGGTTGCTGGCCGGGATCACCGGCACCGGCACGCCCGAACGCTGGGACGCCACCGTGGAGGCGCTCGGCCGGTTCGCCGACCACCTGGCCTCGCTGCGCGACCTGTTGGTGGACCACGACACCACCAGCGTGCGGCTGGTCCTGACCCCCGAGCGTGTGGTGCTGGCCGAGGCACGTCGCACGCTGACCGCGCTGGCCCTGCGAGGGATGCGGGTGGATGGGGTGATCGCCAACCGGGTGTTGCCCCGGGTGGGTGATGAGCGCTCCGTGGCCGCCGACTGGCTGCGGGCCCGGCGGAGCGAGCAGGACGCGGTGCTGCAGGAGCTGGTCAGCACCCTGGAGCTGCTGGGGGTGCCGGAACTGACCGTCCAGCCCGTGGGATACCGGGCCGAGGAGCCGGTGGGCCTGCCCGCTCTGCTGGAAGTGGCGGCGGAGCTGTACGGTGACCAGGACCCGCTTGCCGGTGCGCCCGCGCGTCCCCTGATCGAGGTCACCGGGAACGGGCGCCGGCTCGACGCCGAGTACCGGCTCCGGCTGGCCTTGCCGCTGGCCGACCCGGTCGAGGTGGACCTGGCCCGGGTCGGCGACGACCTGGCCGTGACGGTGGACGGGTACCGGCGCCTGGTCAGCCTGCCCGCGGTACTGCGGCGCTGCACGGTGACCGGCGCCGTGGCCGACGAGCGGGGCCTGCTGGTCAGCTTCCGCCCGGACCCGGGCCTGTGGATGCGGTGAGGATGGACGACACGATGTCGAGCACGCCCCCCGACGACGGGGAGCGCGGGCAGGCGCGCGACCGGCTGGTCGAGGAGCTGCGGCTGCTGATGGACGTGGTGGGGCAGCGGACACAGCCCCTGGTCGAGCGACTGCTCGTCCGCATCGGGGCGGTCGAGCACACGGGCGAAGGTACCGCGTCGTGCGACTGGTGCCCGTTGTGCAGAGGTGTCGCCCTGCTGCGCGGGGAGCGTCCCGAGCTGGCCGCGCGGTTGACCGAGCACGTCACCGGCCTGCTTGCGGTGCTGCGTCAGGCCCTGGTGGAACAGCCGTCCGGTTCCGCCGCCGGAAACGGGCACGACGGTGACGAACACCACGACCGGTCGAGCTCGACCGTGCCGGGGACGGGTGCTGCGGAACCCGTGTCCCGGGTTCAGCGGATTCGGGTGGAGCGTCGTGGCGGGGAGTGCGGAGCGCGCGAGTGTTGACCATCGGTCTGGACGTGGGTGGGACCAGCGTGCGGGCCGGGGTGGTGGACCAGCGCGGGACTGTGCTGGACACCGCCCGGGCCGCCACCCCTCGGGGGGAGGGTTCCCTGGAGGACGCGATCACCGGGGTGATCGAGGAACTACGAGCCCGCCATCGGGTGATGGCGGTGGGTCTGGCGGTGGCCGGTTTCGTCAGTGCGGACCAGCGCACCGTGCAGTTCGCCCCCCATCTGGCCTGGCGGAACGCGCCGGTGGCCGAGCGGATGAGTGAGCGGCTCGGCCTTCCGGTGGTGCTGGAGCACGACGTCAACGCCGCAGCCACCGCGGAGTACCGCTTCGGCGCCGCCCGTGGGGCCCGTGTGGCGGTGATGATCTCCCTGGGCACCGGGATCGGGGGTGCGTTGCTGATCGATGGGGAGACGTACCGCGGGGCGCACGGGATCGCGCCGGAACTGGGCCACCTGCGGCTGGTCCCGGACGGTCGGCCGTGCCCGTGCGGCAAGCGTGGTTGCTGGGAGCGTTACTGCAGTGGCACGGCGTTGGTGACCACCACCCTGGAGATGCTGGCCGAGCACCCGGAGGCCTCCGGAGTGCTGGCTCGGGAGGCCGCCGTCGACCCCGCCTCGATCACCGGACGACGGGTGGCCGCGGCGGCCCGGGAGGGCGACCCGGTGGCACAGCGCGCCCTGGCCGGTCTGGCCCGCTGGCTGGGCGAAGGGCTGGCGCTGGTCGCCGACATCTACGACCCGGAGGTCGTGGTGATCGGAGGCGGGGTGTCCGAGTCGGCGTCGCTGTTCCTGGACAAGGCGCGGGAGCACTACGC
This sequence comes from Pseudonocardiaceae bacterium, assembly GCA_036562635.1. GTDB lineage: Bacteria > Actinomycetota > Actinomycetes > Mycobacteriales > Pseudonocardiaceae > DATCJU01. The sequence goes on along the minus strand of DATCJU010000143.1, from coordinate 91,612 downwards.
GTCCGTGCTCACCGGCGCCGGGTACCGGCCCCTGGCCCGGATCCGCCGTGCCCAGCTCGGTGACGACGCCGGGATCGTGGGAGCCGCTTCCCTGGCCCGGGACCTGGTCCTTGCCGAGTGGGCCGACGAGCGCGTCGGCTGAGGCACCGCGCCCGGTGTCGTGCCCGTGCCGGCACCGACGTCGGGGACGCCGCTCACACCTGCGCGCCGTCGTCCCACCCCGAGTCCGGGGGTGGCCCCTGCCGGGCCCGGAGCACGAGCCAGCCGATGCCGGCGCTCAACGCGATCAGCCCCAGGGGAGTGCCGATCCGGGGAGCCAGACCGACCAGGCCGGGGACCACCAGGAGCAGGACACCGACCCCGACCAGCAGGAGTGCCGCCACGGTCGGGGCACGCAACGGAGGCAAGGGGGGTGGCTCCGGTGGGACGAAGTGGTCGTCGTCGGCCTCCTCGCGTCGGTTCGTCGGTTCGGGTTCGGCGGCCTGGGACGTCTCCGTCTCGGTCTCGGTCTCGTCGAGGCTCGGCCAGTTCAGCCCGCCCTCGCGCTCCAGGTCGGCGACGATCTCGGCGAACGCGGCGTCGATGTCCTCGGGCCCGTCGTGCTCGGGGATCCGTCCGCTCATGCCGGCTCACCCACCCGCTGGGCGTGCACCCGCAGGGCGAACTCCACACTGCGCTCGAAGATCGTCGGCGCGTCGTGGTCCAGCGTGGCCACGTGGTAGCTGCGGGGCAGCACCACGTCGGTCACGTCCTGGCTGCTCACCCCCTCCAGCACGATCCGGGCGTTGACCGGTTCGACGACGTGGTCCACCGCGGACCGGAAGACCACGATCGGCTGGGTGATCCGGTGCAGGTCGGCCCGGGTGATCCGCCAGAGCTGGGCCAGGCTGGCCGCAGCACGCAGCGGAAGACGGTCGTAGGCCAGTTCCCGCACCCCGGGTTTGGCGATGTCGCTCCCGATCCCGGGCAGGGAGGGCAGCACCCGGGACAGCACGGGCAGCAGGAAGGCGTCCCGGCGCAGCGTGGTCACCGACGGGTTCACCACGGCCAGGCCGGCCAGCTCCGTGCCGCGCTGCTGGGCCAGGCGCAGCGCCAGGGTGCCGCCCATGGACAGTCCGAAGGCGAACACCGACTCGCACCGGCCGGTCAGTTCCTCGAAGACCGTGTCCAGGCAGGAGTACCAGTCGGCCCAGGTGGTCCGGTTCATCTCCCGCCAGTGGGTCCCGTGGCCGGGCAGGCGGGGACAGCGCACGGTGAATCCCGCCTCGGCGAGGTGGGTGCCCCAGTCCCGCATGCTCTGGGGGGTGCCGGTGAAACCGTGACAGAGCAGTACACCGATCTTGGAGGATCCATCGTGCGAGAACGGTTCTGCACCGGGCAGCACCGGCATCGCGCCCCTCCCTCGCGTCGCGCGGTTCCTGCGTTCCCGCCATGGTCCCACGTCGGGCCGGTACGGGGGAGATGCCGCGCGGGCGCAGATGCCCACTCGCTCACCGTCCAGGGCAGAGGGTACCCGCAGGTCGGGGGACCGCCGTTGTGTCGTCCGGCCGAGCCTCCGTACTCTTGACTTGGGGACCAGAGGGAGGCGGTTGGCGAGGTGCTCTACTGGCTGCTGAAGTATGTGCTGCTCGGTCCGCTCATGCGGGTGGCGTGCCGCCCGACGATCGAGGGGCTGGAGCACATTCCCCGCACCGGCGGTGCCATCCTCGCGAGCAACCACATCGCGGTTGCGGACTCCTTCTTCCTCCCCCTCATGGTGCCGCGCCGGGTCACCTTCCTGGCCAAGCGTGAGTACTTCACCGGGCGTGGGGTGAAGGGCAAGCTCAAGAAGTACTTCTTCTCCGCCGTGGGGCAGGTCCCGATCGACCGGTCGAGCGCGGCGGCGGCCCAGGCGGCCCTGGACACCGGGGTGCGTCTGCTCCGCGAGGGGAAGCTGCTGGGCATCTACCCGGAGGGCACCCGTTCGCCGGACGGTCGGTTGTACAAGGGCAAGACCGGTGTGGCCCGTATGGCGCTGGAGGCGGGTGTGCCGGTGATCCCGGTGGCGATGTTCGGCACCGACAAGGTCAACCCCATCGGCTCCAAGATGTGGCGCCCGCACCGCGTGCACATCAAGATCGGCAAGCCGCTGGACTTCTCCCGGTACGCCGAGCTGGCGGGTGACCGTTTCGTCGAGCGGTCGATCACCGACGAGATCATGTACGCCCTCATGGAGCTGAGCGAGCAGGAGTACGTCGACGTCTACGCCGCCAAGGTCAAGGACGAGCTGGCGGCGGCCGGCAAGGGGGTGCCCGGCTGGCGCGTCGACGCTGACCGCATCCCCGACACCCGAGCCAGCTGAGTTCCGCCGGCACGCTCCTCCCATCGGGTGTCGGCTCGGCGTTCCGTGCGTCATCTCGTGGGAACCATCCGGCACCCTGGGTAGCTCACTCGACAGGGGGCTCTAGGCTGGGTCGGTGCGGTTCTTCTACGACTGCGAGTTCATCGAGGACGGCAGGACCATCGACCTGGTGTCGATCGGTGTGGTGGACGAGGAGGGCCGCGAGTTCTACGCCGTGTCCACCGAGTTCGACCCGGTACGAGCGGGTGCCTGGGTGCGACAGCATGTGTTGACCAAGCTGCCCCCGCCGTCCGATCCCGCCTGGCGTAGCCGAGCGCAGATTCGCACCGACCTGTTGAACTTCCTCACCGAACCGGGTGGGGACATCGAGCTGTGGGCCTGGTTCGCCGCCTACGACCACGTGGCCCTGGCCCAGCTCTGGGGGCCGATGCCCGCGCTGCCGCCCCAGATTCCCCGTTTCACCCGGGACCTGCGACAGCGGTGGGAGGACGTGGGCAAGCCCAAGCTGCCCCAGTCACCCGCCGATGCTCACGACGCCCTGGCCGACGCCCGGCACAACCTGGCGCGGTGGCGGGTCATCGACGAGCACTGGCGCAGACTCCTGGCGGCCCGGCGCTGATCTGTGGTCCGAACAGGTGATCTGGGGTACGTTGCCGGAGGTACGGCCGCCCGAAACGAGGCCGGTACCAGCGACGATGCGCTCCACGGTCGCACGGTCGGTGGGACTGGCATTGCTGCACCGATCCAGTTCGTGACAGGCTCGCGCTGCATGTGTGAGATGTCGATCACACTGGCCGATGCAGCGAGGAGGCGATCGAGCAGATGCGCATCGGGGTACTCACGGGCGGCGGCGACTGCCCCGGCCTGAACGCGGTGATCCGTGCCGTGGTCCGCAAGGGGGTCGAGGTCTACGGATACGAGGTCCTCGGGTTCCTCAACGGCTGGCGGGGCCCCATCGAGGGGCAGGTCCGCACGCTGGGGTTGGACGACGTCGAGGACATCCTGGCCCGGGGTGGCACCATCCTGCGTTCGTCGCGGACCAACCCCTACAAGGTGGACGGCGGCGTGGAACGCATCAGGGAGAACCTGGCCCGGCACCGGGTCGACGCGCTGATCGCCGTGGGCGGGGAGGACACCCTCGGGGTGGCCCGCCGGCTGTCCGACGAGGGTGTCGCCGTGGTCGGCGTGCCCAAGACGATCGACAACGACCTGGCCGCCACCGACTACACCTTCGGCTTCGACACGGCGGTGCACATCGCCACCGAGGCGATCGACCGGCTGCGCACCACCGCCGAGTCGCACCACCGGGCCCTGGTGGTCGAGGTCATGGGGCGACACGCGGGATGGATCGCCCTGCACGCCGGCCTGGCGGGCGGGGCCAACGTGATCCTGGTACCGGAGAAGCCCTTCTCGGTGGAGCGGGTGTGCGAGTGGGTGCAGCGCCGTTTCGAACGGGAGTACGCCCCGATCATCGTGGTCGCCGAGGGTGCGGTTCCCGAGGGCGGCAGCGAGGTGCTGCAGACCGGTGAGCGCGACGCCTTCGGGCACGTCCGGCTCGGTGGTGTCGGCACCTGGCTCGCCGAGGAGATCAGTCGGCGGACGGGCAAGGAGTCCCGGGCCGTCGTGCTCGGCCACACCCAGCGTGGTGGGACACCCACCGCGTACGACCGGGTGTTGGCCACCCGGTTCGGTCTGCACGCGGTGGACGCGGTGCACGACGGTGACTTCGGGGTGATGGTGGCCCTGCGCGGTACCGACATCGTGCGGGTCAAGCTCGCCGAGGCCACCGCCGAGCTGAAGACGGTTCCGCTGGAGCGTTACGCCGAGGCCGAGGTCTTCTTCGGCTGATCCGGCAGCTTCCGGGGGCGAGTGCGGTGCGGGCAGCTCACGCGGGTGACCCCGTCGTGAGCTGCCCGCACCGCGCCGGATGTCCCTCCGCCGGGTTCAGCTGCGGGGGCGGGGCAGCAGGAACCGCCGGGTGTACACGAACACGGGGAAGGACGTGAGCAGCGCGGCGGCGAGCCCGAAGCCGAACCCGAGCCCCTCGTTGCCGAGCCGACTCCCGACCAGCAGGCCGAGCGTGATGGCGACCCCCCAGGTCAGCAGGACGGCACCCGATGCCAGGACGGTGGCGGTGGGATCGGTGGTGCGAACACGGTGGTGTGTCGGTGCGGGCGGGTAGTTGCGCTGTGCCTCCCGCACCGCCGAGAGCCACCCGCTGAGGGAGGGCACCATGAAGAGGCCCCGGCTGCGCACCTCGATGCCCGCCGCGGTGGCCACCGCCACCAACTGCTCGGCGTCGAACGCCGCCAGCGGCACGGTGAGCACGCGGCGCCCCACCCGGTCCAGGAACATCCCCACGATCATCACCGGGCCCGGATCGGTGTTCACGGCCTGGGCCAGCACCAGACAGTGGATCGCCTCCGGCTGCTCGTCCCCGGGCTTGACCAGCGGGAAACGGCGTTCACGGCCTCGGTGGTCGACGAACACCAGTTCGTCGCCCTGCACCGCCAGTGCACCGTTCCGGTACCACTCCAGGCGGGCCATGTCCCCACGTTGCGGGCGATTCTCGGGCCACTCGGGGCGTTCGACGTGGTCGTGCCGCTCGGCGAGCCGGGCAGCGTGCAGTACCTGTTCTCCGAGGGGCATCTGCAGGGAGGCGGCCTTCGGGACCCGTTCCCGGAGTTCGGAGAGCCTCCGGTGTTCCTGGGGCGCCCGCTCCGACTGGTGTGCCCCCTCGATCACCTTCTCCCGTAGGCGCAGCAGCCGATCCGCCAGGTACGGGGTCATGGTCACGGGGACCAGCAACACCGTGAGGACCACGAGCGCGAGGGTGTTCTCCTCGCTGAGTGCTATCGGAAGCGCGATTCCCTCGGCCCCGAGCAGCACGCTGCGGATCCGGCGTAACCGGCAACGCCACAGGGCAGGGCGCCAGCCCGGCGTGCCCCGCAGCGCCGGTGCAGGGCGGCGCCACAGGCCGACGGCGGTGCCGAAGAGCACGATGAACAGGTACAACATCCCGCCCAGGTCCGCGCTGATCAGACCCTTGCCCGTCACGAGGAACAGGCCGTAGAGCACGCCCGGTGCGATCATGAGCAGGCCCCAGACCGCCAGGCGCAGGAGCAGCGGCCGGTCTGCGAGCAGCTCAGTCTTCAGCTCGGTCTCCGTGTCCAAGTCCATGTGTCGTCACCCCGTAGCGAGTGCTCCCAACTCCAGGTAGGCGGCGAAGGTGCCGAGCCAGTGTTCGGCGGCGTAACCGTGCCCGAACACGTATCGCAGGCCGTATTCGGTGTGTTGCCGGGCAGCGGTGCGAGCCAGGGAAGCGAACCTGTGGTCGGTGGGCAGCGCCGCGGCGACCGCCTTCCAGCACCAGGCCCGGGACAACGCCAGCCCGGCCAGGTGGGAGCCCAGCGGATCGGCCGGGTCGTCGACCGGCACCGGTTCCCGCAGCACCGTCCACCGTGCCTGGTCCAGGTCGGGCAGGAAACGTTCGAACCAGGCGGTGAAGGCGTCCCGGTCGAGCACCCGGCGCATCAGGTCGGCCTCCACCAGGGCGGGGGAGAGGAAGTCCACCGCGTCCGGTTCGAACCCGCCGTAGTTCTCGTCGGCGCAGTACCACCGCTGTGCGGCGCGTTCGCAGGCGGCGGCCAGTTCGGTGTCCTCGCCGGAGCGTGCCGCGTCCAACACCAGTCCCAGGGCGAACGCCGTGTTGCTGTGCACCCCCGCACGTACCGGGAACCGGGCGGAGGGCAACCAGGTCAGGAAACGCGAGCGCACCACCTCGGCCAGCGGGCGCAGGGCCGCCTGCCAGCGCGCGGCGGCCGCGCTCCACTCGTGGTTCGGGTCGTGGCGGACCCAGTGGCGGAGTTCGGCGTCGAGCAGGAGCAACCACGCCCAGCCGTAGGGGCGTTCCCAGTACGCCCCGGCCGGGGAGCGGAAGAACTCCGCTTCCACCGCACATCCCTCGGCGGTGACCAGCTCGTCCAGCGTCGACACGGCGATCTCCGCGCCCTCGGCCCGCGGGTACAGCCGCAGGAGCCGGACCGCCAGCCACGTCTGGTGCACGCAGGAGTGCCAGTCGTAGGAGCCGGCGAACACCGGGTGCAGCACCCGTTGGGGCACCAGCTCCTCGGCGGAGTGGATGTGGTGTGTCCAGTGCACCGGGTACTCGCGCCGTACGTTCGCCACGGCCGTCGCCAACAGTCCGGCGATGGTGGGCTCGTCAAGGGTAGTCACGGCAAGATCTTGCCTGTCTCGTCAGTAGGTCGGAAAAATCCCCCGGCGCGCTCGTCGATCGACCGCCACGGTGTGCCCGACCGTCCTGGAGAGGTGCCGTCCTTCGGGTGCGTCCCGGCCTCGTCCACATCCTGGGAGACCACTCCCGAAAAGGGGGAAGCCTGACCCACGCCCTACCCTGATAGGCGTGAACTGGACCGTGGATGTGCCGGTTGACGCACTACCGGAGTTGCCGCCGCTACCCCCAGAACTTCGTGCTCGGCTCGACGACGCCCTCGCGCGGCCCGCCGCGCAGCAGCCGTCCTGGCCGGACCCCGAGCAGGTGCGCCTGGTACGGGCGGTGCTGGAGAGCGTTCCGCCGATCACCGTGCCGGCAGAGGTCGACCGGCTCCAGCAGCGGCTGGCCGACGTCGCCAACGGCCGGGCCTTCCTGCTGCAGGGCGGGGACTGCGCGGAGACCTTCGCGGACAACACGGAGTCGCACATCCGCGCCAACATCCGCACCCTGCTGCAGATGGCGGTCGTGCTCACCTACGGGGCGAGCCTGCCCGTGGTGAAGGTGGGGCGGATCGCCGGACAGTACGCCAAGCCGCGCTCGTCGGACACCGACGCGCTCGGCCTGCCGTCGTACCGGGGTGACATGGTCAACTCCCTGACCCCCACCCTGGAAGCACGTCGGCACGACCCCTCCCGGATGATCCGGGCCTACGCCAACGCCGGTGCGGCGATGAACCTGGTACGCGCCCTGACCAGCGCGGGCATGGCCGACCTGCACCGGGTGCACGACTGGAACAAGGACTTCGTGCTCAACTCGCGGGCCGGTGAGCGTTACGAGGCGCTGGCCAACGAGATCGACCGGGGTCTGCGGTTCATGGCGGCCTGCGGTGTCGACGACTCCAGCCTGCACACGGTCGAGTTCTACGCCAGCCACGAGGCGCTGGTCCTGGACTACGAGCGGGCGATGCTGCGCCTGGAGAACGGCAAGCTCTACGACCTGTCGGCCCACTTCCTGTGGATCGGGGAGCGGACCCGGCAGCTGGACGGTGCGCACATCGCCTTCGCCGAGCTGATGGCCAACCCGATCGGCCTGAAGATCGGGCCGACCACCACCCCCGAGCAGGCCGTCGAGTACGCCGAGCGGCTCAACCCGGACAACGTGCCGGGCCGGCTGACCCTGATCAGCCGCATGGGCAACCAGAAGGTGCGGGACGTGCTGCCTCCCATCGTGGAGAAGGTCACCGCCTCGGGGCACTCGGTGATCTGGCAGTGCGACCCCATGCACGGCAACACCCACGAGTCGTCCACCGGTTACAAGACCCGGCACTTCGACCGCATCGTCGACGAGGTGCAGGGCTTCTTCGAGGTGCACCGTGCCCTGGGCACCCACCCCGGCGGCATCCACGTCGAGCTCACCGGTGAGGACGTCACCGAGTGCCTGGGTGGTGCCCAGGAGATCTCCGACAGCGACCTGGCCGGCCGCTACGAGACGGCCTGCGACCCGCGGCTGAACACCCAGCAGTCGCTGGAGCTGGCCTTCCTGGTCGCCGAGATGCTGCGTTCCTGACCGGTACCGACAGACAGCACGGGAACACGGGGGCGGGCCCGCCGACGGTGGGCCCGCCCCCGTCGTCCGTACGCCGGGAGCGGCGCACGGTCACGGGAACACGAACAGCTCGATCACCGAGCCCGGGGGTACCCGCGTGCCCGGCGGAGTGCCCTGGGCCACCACCCGGCTGCCCGGGCCGGGGTTGAACCCCCGGGGCTGGACCTGCAGCTGCAGCGCTGCGAGCTGCTGCTGCGCGGTGGCCAGGTCGGTGTTCGTCACGTCCGGCACGGTCACCGCGTTGGAGATCACCACGTCGACCCTGCGGCTCCCCTCGGCGTCCACCAGGGTGCCCGGTGCCGGGTTGGTGGTGATGACCTTGCCCCCGTCCACCTGGTCGGAGAACTGGGCCCCGGCGTCGTTCGGCTCGAACCCGTGCTGCTGCAGGGTGGCGAACGCCTGGTCCCGTGGCATGTTCCGTACGTCGGGCACCGGGGTGGGCGGCGGGCCCTTACTCAGCACGACCGTCACCGGCGCGTCGAGGGTCAGCTCGGTGCCCGCCGGCGGATCGAGCCTGATCACCGTGCCCTTGGGCACGCTGGCGTGGTACTCGTCGGTGGACCCGTCGTGCACCGGTCGCAGCTGGGCCGCTCGGATCAGGTCCTCGGCCTCGGCCAGGGAGGTGCCCTCCAGCACGGTGGGCACCTTCGGATGGCCCTTGGACACCGTGAGCGTGACCTCGGAGCCGCGCAGTACCCGGGCGCCGGCCTCGGGCTCGATCCGGATGATCCTCCCGGCCGGCACCGTGTCGTTGTGCTGCTCGACGACCTTGGGCGCCAGGTCCGCGTCCTGCAACGCCTGCACCGCGGCCGTCCGGTCCAGGCCGTCGACCCGCGGGACGGACGTCCAGCGCCCGCTGCCCAGCCACCATGCACCGACTCCGATGGTCGCGGCGAGCAGCAGCACCACCACCGACCACAGGACGACCGTGCGGCGTCCCCGGCGGCGCATCTGCTGGTAGGTGGAGGCACCGGCCGGGGGCTCGGGTTCGGAGGGCGTGGCCGACGGGGGGCCGGGCACCGGGACCATGCCCAGCTCGGCCCGGGACAGTGCCCGGGTGCCCTGTGGGCCGATGGGGCCGGGGCGGCGGTGCGGCGGGTTCGTCTTCCCCTCCTGTTCGGGGCCGGAGACGGGGGTGAACCGTGCGGTGGGGCCGTCGATGTCGGCGGCCCCGATCCGTTCCGTCGGTGGCTCGGTGGCGGAGGGGTCGATCCGGGTCTCGGTGGGTGCTTCCTCCACGTCGGCCGGGCTCGGCCGCTCCTGCCCGGCCTCCGGCGTCGGCTCGGGCCGGCGTGGGGCGGGGGCGGGGACCTGCACCCGGGGAATCCGCAGCGCACTGCGTACCCGCTGCAGGGCCATGAGGAACGCCGCGGCGTCGGCCGGTCGCTGCGTCGGATCCCGCCGTGTCGCGCTCACCACCAGCTCGTCCAGGGCCGTCGGCAGCTCCGGTACCACCGTGCTGGGGGCGGGCACGTCGTTGTTGACATGACGGTAGGCGATCGACAGCGCGGTGTCCCCGGTGTACGGCGGGGCCCCGGTGAGCATCTCGTAGAGCACGATGCCCGCCGAGTAGACGTCGCTGCGGGCGTCCGCGGCACCGGTCGCCACCTGCTCGGGCGACAGGTAGGCCACGGTGCCCAGGATGACGCTGTCACTGGTGGTGCCGGCCTCGGCCACGGCTCGCACCAGCCCGAAGTCGGCCACCTTGACCGCGCCGCCCCGGCTGATGAGCATGTTCTCCGGCTTGACGTCCCGGTGCACCAGGCCGTGACGGTGTGCCACCGCCAGCGCGGACAGCACCTGTTCCAGCACGCTCAACGCCACCGGCACCGGGAGCCGGCCGCGCTCCTGCAGCAGGTCCCGCAGCGTGCCGCCCTCGACCAGCTCCATGACCAGGAACACGTGGTCGCCGTCGGGGCGGTGGTCCACGCCCTGGTCGTGGACCGCGACGATGCCTGGGTGGTGCAGTCGTGCCGTGGCCCGGGCCTCCCGGACGAACCTGTCGGTGAAGTTGCGGTCCCCGGAGAACCGGGAATCCATCACCTTGATGGCCACGGGGCGGTCCAGCCTGGTGTCCACCCCGCGGTACACGGCGGACATGCCACCGCGTGCGAGCAGCGCGTCGACCCGATAGCGACGCTCCAGCACTGTTCCGATCAGTTCAGCCCCCCGGCGGTCCACGACCGTCGATCGTACGGAGCACCTTGACCCGGTTGGTGCACGGCACCCGGGCCGAGGATGTGGCATCGTGGCGGTTGTGAGTGCGATCCCAGTCGCCCCGGATGTACTCGGCCCGGAGGTGGCCGTACTTCCTCTGCGTGCAGTCGCCGAACGTATCGGATCGTCCGTCAGCCGGGTGCACCAGATGATTCGCGACGGTCAGCTCCTCGCGACCCGGCGGGACGGCGAGTACGTCGTCCCGGAGGCCTTCCTCAACGGCAACAGCGTGGTGAAGGGCCTCTCCGGGACCATCACCCTGTTGCGGGACAACGGCTACAACGACGAGGAGATCCTGCGCTGGTTGTTCACCGAGGACGAGTCGTTGCCGGGCAGCCCCATCGAGGCGCTGCGCTCCAACCGCGGTCGTGAGGTGAAGCGGCGCGCCCAGGCCATGGGCTTCTAGCCGACACCGACCTCCTCCACGTCGGGGAGACACCAGGGCGCGCAGCGCGTTCCACGACGGTTCCGGCCGGCCCACTTGTCGCTGGAGCGGGTGGGCCGGCCCCGATCTCGTCCCGGACTCAGTGGTGTGCCGGGCCCGTGTCGGCCGGGGTGCCGGACCGGGACAGTCCGAGCGGGTCCGGGCGGACCAGGGACACCGCGGCCAGCACCGAGGCCAGCAGGGCACCGACCAGGTAACCCCACGAGTACAGGGCGGTGTCCCCGTTGGGGAAGGTCACCAGCAGCAGCCACACCGAGGCCAGCGCCGCCGTGACCAGCGCGGGCAGGTTCCAGGCCAGGGCAGCGGCCAGGACCAGCGCCCAGCTGAAGTACCACGGCAGGGTGGCGGGGGACAGCGCAGCCACGGCCAGCAGCACCAGGGCGCACCGGCGCAGCGCGTCGGGACCACCTTCCCGGGCCGCCCACCACTGACGGACCGCGATCACGACCAGCAACAGCGAGCCCAGGGTGCGGCCCACCGCCAGGAACGGTGCCGAGTCGACCGTGACGAACAGGTCGACCGCACTGTGCACCAGCAGGCCAGCCGCCGTGGGCAGCGACAGCCAGTTGACGATGGCCGAGGAGCCGCTCAGCGCACCGATCCACCCCAGGCCCACGCCGGCGGCGACGGTGCAGGCGGCGAACGTGACGGTGAAGACGCCCAGCCCGGCGGCGGTCGTCTTGACGAACCGGTTGACCGGGGTGCCCGTGACACGCTTCGCCCAGATCCACACCAGGAAGGGCAGGGCCACGGCTGCGGTGGCCTTCACCGCGGTGGCCAGGGTCACCACGGCGATACCCGCGACGGGCCTGCGGTCCAGCACGAGCAACACGCCGGTGCCGAGCAGGCCGACCATGAGCAGGTCGTTGTGCGGCCCACCGACCAGGTGGACCAGCAGCAGGGGGTTGGCGGCGGTCAGCCACAGTGCCACCGAGGTGCGTCCGCCCAGGTGGCGGACAAGCCCGGGCAACGACCAGCACAACAGGACGAGCCCGGTCACCATGACCAGCCGCATCAGGATGACCCCGCTGACCAGCCCCTGACCGGTGACCGCGACGACCCCCTTGGCCAGCAGGACGAACAGGGGACCGTAGGGGGCGGGGGTGTTCTGCCACAACCAGCCCACGTTGTCGGCGAGCGGGCCGGGCAACGCGGACGGCCCCACCTCGTAGGGGTCGAGCCCGTGGAGGGCGAGGTTGCCCTGCCCCAGGTAGCTGTAGACGTCCCGGCTGAACAGCGGGGGCGCCAACAGCAGAGGAGCGGTCCATGCGGCCACGGCTGCCAGCACCCCGCGGGCGTGGACCTGCCTGGCGTGCACCATCCGGCCCAGACGGACCCAGGCCCAGACCACGAGCGCAAGACCGCAGTACAGCACGGCGGTGGCCAGGTCCTTGCCGTGCCCGAACCGGACCCAGGTGAGCGCGGTACCGGACAGCAGCGGGTCGTGGACCGGGATGCTGCCGGCACCGACCGCCCCCAGGGACACCAGGGAGCAGCCGAACAGACCGAGCAGCGTGGTGCGGGCGGGGAACGGGCTGCGCCGCCCGGCTTCGGACGCGGAGGCCTGCTGGGGCACCGGCCGCACCTCACCGTTCTGCCGGCCCCGCAGCTCGATGCCGTCCTCGTCCGTGGGCTCCGGCTCGTCCGGGTGTGGCTCGGCGGATGTCGAGCCGGGTGGCCGCTGTCGTCTCTGTCTCTCGCTCCGGGGCATAGGGTGGCTAGCGGCGGTTCGCACCGCAGAACCGGCGGTGCTGGGTCGAGGAAGAGAAGGGATCGCGGCCATCGCGAGGAACATGGTCGCACAGTGGCTTTCCGCCCCTGTGCCTCACCGGTCCCTGACGTGACCGCCTCGTGACGCAGAGCACCCGAACGAGTCAACCCACGGTGACGCCCCCGTGAGTCGGCTCACGGGGGCGTCACCGTGGGAGGGGTGAGCTCACCGGCTAGCGGATGTTCCCGCCGGTCGTGACGTGGCCCCCGGCCTCGGCGTAGATGCGTTGCACGAACTCGGCGAGCTGTTCGTCGGACAGGTTGCGGGCCAGGTCGGACTCGCTGATGATCCCCACGAGCTGGTGGTTCTCGATCACCGGCATGCGCCGGACCTGGTGCTGCTCCATCACCTGGAGCACCTCACGGATGTCGGCGTCGGCGTCAACCCAGTACGGGGTGCCCTGGGCCAGTTCACCGGCCCGGGTGGTCGTCAGATCCCGTCCCTCGGCACAACAGCGGACGACGATGTCACGGTCGGTGATCATGCCCTTGAGGCGGTTGTCGTTCCCACAGATCGGGAGTGACCCCACATCGAGGTCACGCATCATCCGCGCGGCCTCCTGCAGGTTCTGGTCCTCCCGGATGCACTGGGCGCCCTCGTGCATGATGTCGCGGGCAGTGGTCATCGGGTCCTCCTCACCGGCGTCTCCGCCGTTCGTGGTCTCCGGAAGAGGCAGGTTCTCCGCACGTGGTCACGGGACCGTGCCCCACTGGTCCGGGCACCGCGTCCCGGCTTTCCCACGGGTACCCTGCGGCCGCTGCCCGAATCGCCCGTTCGTGCCTGGTTCTTCTCCTGTCGTGCCACCGAGCCCACCGACGGTGACAGCGCTCAACCGGCGTGGTGACGCCACCGGCGCCCCGTGCTCACCCGGGTGACGCGCAGGCCGGAGATCGAGCGCCGTCTCCGCGGCGGGCCCTCGGGACGCGCCACGGCGCCCGCACCCCGTCGGGCCGGAGAGGTTCCGGTCACGGGGTGCGGGCGCCGTGTGGTGGGTGTGCCTCAGGCGGCCGACTTGGACCGCCAGACGTCCCACGGGATCGCCCAGATGTCGTTGCCGTTGGTGGGCAGGTCGATCGGGGACCCCTCCACCTCCACCGGGTCACCGATGAGGGCGCTGTCGAAGTACTTCTTGGCGTTCTCCGGGGAGAGGTTCACGCAGCCGTGCGAGACGTTCTGCTTGCCCTGCGCCCACACCGAGGGTGCGTAGCCGTGGATGAACTCCCCGTTGTTGGACAGGCGCAGCGCCCACGGCACCACGACGTCGCGGTAGCCGTACCTCTCGTTGGTCATCGAGTAGGTCGCGTGCTTGGACATCACCCAGTAGGTGCCGTTGCGGGTGACCCGGTTCGGGTCGGTCTCCAGCCCGTAGCTGGCGGGGTAGTCGGCGATCTGCTGGCCGTCCCGGATCACCACCATCCGGTGGGTGGCGGTGTTGGCCTTGACGATCTGCGCCCGTCCGATGGTGAACGAGCTGGTCAGGTCGTGGGAGCCGTAGGCGCCGCCGCCGTGCGGGACACCGTAGAGCCGGGCGTCGACCCGCACCGACGTACCGGGCTTCCAGTACTCCCGGGGACGCCACACCAGGTGCGTGTCGTCCAGCCACCCCCAGGCACCCTCGGTCGGCGGGTCCGACTCCACCCGGACCGCCCGCTCCACCGCCGCCCGGTCCTTGACCGCGCTGTTGAAGACGATCTGGATCGGCATGGCGATCCCCACGGTGGCGTTGTCCGCGACGTTGAGGGTCGCGGCAACCTTGCGGGCCGGCTTGAGGGTGCGGAACGATCCGGACACCTGGACCGGCTTGCCGTCGGTGCCGACGGCGGTACCGGACCAGGTGTAGGTCCGGTCGTAGCCCAACGGCTCGGTGACCGTCCAGGTGCGCTTGTCCGGGGACAGCGTTCCGTTCACCTGCTTGCCGTCGGGATTCGTGAGCGTGATCTCGGTGAGGGTTCCGTCGGTCACCGAGACCCGGATCGGTCCGATCGGTGAGACGTCCTGTGCCCCGTCCTGCGGCTCGATCTCGACCTTGGCCGGGGCGGGAGCCCTCGTGCTCTGCGTCGCACCGGCCGACGGTGCGTTCTCAGCGGTCAGGCTGCCCGCGCACCCGGCCGGGAGCAGGCCCAGCGCGACCACCCCCAGCAGGGCGACAACCGATCTCCATCTGCGTTGATCCCCCAGCATGATCACCCCTCCGGTCGGCTCGCTCATTCGGATGACGCCACGAGAACGCCGAATGTTTGCCGCCCGAAAGGGTGATGCTGATCACAGGGCCGTTTCGTTCGATCCGGTGAATCGTTTACTGCCCCAACCGGGTAGGCGGTGACTACTCCCCGTGATCCGTTCGGCTGCCAGTCGCCCCGAGACGAGGGTGGTCGGCACACCGATGCCCGGCGTGGTGCCGCACCCGGCCAGCACCACGTTGTCCACCCCGCTGACGAGGTTCCTCGGGCGGAACGGCCCGGTCTGGGCGAAGGTGTGGGCGACGGAGAACGGTGTGCCCGCCCCGTGCCCCTGGGTCGCCCAGTCGACCGGCGTGACCAGGTGCTCCATCTCGATCCTCGAACCCAGCCCGGGCAGCAGCCGCTGCTCCAGCACCTGGACCAGCTCGTCCCGGTAGGCCGGACCCAACTGTGCCCAGGGCAGCGGGGCGACGGCGAGGTTCGGTGCGGGAGCCAGGACGTACAGCAGCTCACGGCCCGTCGGTGCCAGAGCCGGGTCGGTGGCCGTGGGGCGGGTGACCAGGAGGGACGGGTCCGACATCAACCGGCCCGCGTCCATGATCTCGCGGAAGGTACGCCGCCAGGCCGCGCCGAAGGTGATGGTGTGGTGGGTGGTACCTGCCAGGTCGCCGGACACCCCCAGGTGCAGCACGACCGCGGAGGGGGAGTAGCGCAGGGGCAGTGGCCGCCGCGGGGCCCGACCGAGCAACCGGTAGGCCACGGGCAGGTCCGGGGTCAGCACGACCGCGTCGCACGGCACCCGTTCCCCGTGCTCGGTGTGCACCGCGGTGATCCGTGACCCGACGCGTTCCAGCGCGGTGACCGCGGTGGAGTACCGCACCTGGGCGCCGGCCGCGACGGCGGCGTCCGCCAGGGCCTGGGGCAGGGCGCGCACGCCGCCCCGGGGGAAGACCACCCCGGCCACCGTGTCCATGTACGCGATCACCGCGTACAGGGCCAGGGCACGGTGCGGAGCCAGCCCGGCGTAGAGGGACTGGAACGAGAAGACCCGCTGCAGCCGCTCGTCCCGCAGGAAGTGCCCGATCCGTCCCTGGAGCCGGCCGAAACCCCCCAGCGCGGCGAGCCGGGCCAGGGCCGGGTGCACCAGATCCAGCGGTGAGTCGAAGTTGGCCGCGACGAACCTGTCGAACTCCACGCGGTACAGCTCGCGCAGCCAGGCCCGCAGCCTCCGGTAGCCCGCGGCCTCGGCGGGACCGGCGAACCGCCGGACCTCCTGCTCCATCGCCTCGGCGTCGGTGTGCACGTCCAGTACCGAGCCGTCGGCGAAACGCGCTCGGTAGGCGGGGTGCAACGGGACCAGCTCCAGGCGGTCCTCCAGCGACTCGCCGACCGCAGCCAGGGTCTCGGCCACCAGGTCCGGCATGGTCAGGACCGTCGGACCGGTGTCGATCCGGTACCCGGCCAGGTCGAGTCGCCCGGCACGTCCCCCCGGATGGGGCTCCCGTTCGACGATGGTGACCTGGCGACCTGCGCCGAGCAGGTGCAACGCGGCGGCCAGGCCGGCCAGGCCTGCGCCGATCACCACGACGTGGTCCGTGCGACCGGGAACGGTACGCATGCTCGCCTCGGTTTTCGGTGCTCGTCTGATTCCTGCGTCGTGTCCGTGGCGCGCCGTCTCAGAGCCGGCGGTGCGCCGCGGCGATGGCCAGCTCGGCCAGCCGGGTGGCGGCGGGCTCGGCCACCGACGCCGCGCGCAGGGTGGCCAGGGCGGAGTCGGTCAGCTGCGCGATCCGCTGTTCCACCGCGGCCACCGCCCCCAGCTCGACCAGCAGGTTCCGCACCTGTCCGACCCCCTCGTCGTCGAGCTCGGGGTCCCCCAGGGCCGAACGCAACGTCTTCGCGGCGTCCCAACGGTGCTTCTCCTCCGCCAGCTGCAGGCCCAGCGCCACCAGCAGTGTCCGCTTGCCCTCCCGCAGGTCGTCACCCGCGGGTTTGCCCGTGACCTGGGGGTCGCCGAACACCCCGAGCAGGTCGTCGCGCAGCTGGAAGGCCAGGCCCACGTCGACACCGAAACGGCGGAAGGCGCCGATCAGCTCGGCGGAGCCGCCCGCCAGAGCGGCACCGAGGTGCAACGGACGTTCGACGGTGTACGCGGCGGTCTTGAGTCGGGGGACCCGCAGCGCGGCCTCGGTGCTCTCGTCGCCCTGTGCCTGGACCAGGACGTCCAGGTACTGGCCGGCGAGCACCTCGGTCCGCATGGCCTGCCACGGTTCCCGGGACCGGTGCACCATCTCCGGGGGCAGGCCGGCCTGGGCGAACATGTCGTCGGCCCAGACCAGGGCAAGGTCGCCCAACAGCACCGACGCCGCAAGGCCGAAACGTCGCGAGTCCCCAAGGAACCCGGCGCTGCGGTGTCGTTCGGTGAAGGCGACGTGCACGGTCGGCGCCCCACGTCGCCGCTCGGAGGCGTCCATCAGGTCGTCGTGCACCAGGGCACAGGCCTGCACGAGCTCGAGCGCGCTCACCGCGTGCAGCACCGCCTCGGCGAGCGGTCCCTCGGCTGCGCCGCCGGCGCCGCGCCAGCCCCACCAGGCGAAGACGGGGCGGATCCGCTTGCCTCCGCCGAGGACGAACGCCGTCAGCGCATCCACTGCTTCGGTGAAGGACCTGTCGATCCGCTCGGCCTGCGCGCGCTGGTCGGCCAGGAACGTCGACAACACCTGCTCCACCCGCGCGGGGAGATCGTGATCGAGGGAGTGTCTTGGCTGCTGGTCCGGTTCGAGCACCGCTCCATCCTCGCGGCGGCCGCTGCGGTGCGCAGGTCGGGGGTCCCCTGGGCCGGGAGCGGACCGGATACCCCCTGCGAGGAGCACCGTCCCACCAGGTGGACTTTCGACCGTGCTTCAAGATCATCGGCCTACCCTGGCCGCATGGTGGCAGTGGTCGATCGGGTGCGAGTAGGGCGTCCGGTGTTCTCCGTGGAGTTCTTCCCGCCGCGGGACGCCGAGAGCGAGCGGATCCTGTGGCGGGCGATCCGCGAGCTCGAGCCGCTCGACCCCGCCTTCGTGTCCGTCACCTACGGTGCCGGAGGATCGCGTCGGGACCGCACCATCCGGGTGACCGGGCGGATCGCGCAGGAGACCACGCTGCTGCCCGTGGCTCACCTGACCGCGGTCAACCACTCGATCGCCGAGCTGCGCAACGTCATCGGGTGGTACGCCGCCTCCGGTGTCTCCAACGTGCTCGCCCTGCGCGGCGACCCTCCGGGGGACCCGCACGGCGAGTGGGTGCCGCACCCGGAAGGGGTGACCTACGCGGAGGAACTGGTGCGGCTGGTCCGCTCGTTGGGTGACTTCTGCGTCGGCGTCGCCGCGTTCCCCTACGGCCACCCACGGTCGACCGATCTGGAGACCGACACCGACTACCTGGTGCGCAAGCTGCGTGCCGGGGCGCACTACGCCATCTCCCAGCTCTTCTTCCGGGTCGAGGACTTCCTGCGGCTGCGGGACCGGGTGGCGGCACGCGGAGTGGACGTGGAGCAGGTTCCCCTGCTCCCCGGTCTGATGCCGATCACCTCGCTGCGTGGACTGCAGAAGATGGTCGAGCTGGCAGGTGCCCCGTTGCCGGCCGAGATCCGCGCCCGGGTCGAGCCCCATGCCGACGACCCGGCGGCGGTGCGGGCGATCGGCGTGGAGATCGCCACCGAGATGGGGGAGAAGCTGATCGAGGAGGGCGTCAACGCCCTGCACTTCTACACCCTGAACCGTTCCACCGCGACCCGTGAGGTGGTGGCCCGCCTCGGTCTGGTGCCGGCCCGGGCCTGACCGCTCCCACCGTTCTGCGGGCGGGTCGGGTCAGGACGGGACGGCCTCGCGGCGCAGCGTGCGGCGGTGCTCGACGAGAGCCATCACCCCCACCAGGAGCGCCACCCCGCCGGTGCCCGCCCCGACCAGCACCACCCAGCCCATCCACGAGGCCGCGTCACCGCTGCTGTACCGGGCGACGGCGGAGAACTGGTTCACCTTGCCCGGTTCGGGCCACCAGGTCACCGCGTCGCCCTCGTGCTCCCCGTTGGTCTCGGTGATCGTCCCGGGAAAAGCGATCTTGATGCGCATGTCGGCGTGGTCGGCCGGAACCTGGGTGAGGTCGGCCGAACCGGACAGCGTCACCAGGGAGCCCGCACGGCGCAGTGTGAGCTGGTAGCGGGAGGTGGTGGAACCGGCTCGCTCCGCCAGGGTGCCCAGCTCCTGGAACGTCAGCCCGCTGAAGAACAGCTGCGTTCCGACGTAGCCGTCCTGCTCGTACGGCTCCACCCGCACCCGGCTCTCCAGCTCCGCGGGAACCAGGATCTGTGGGCCTCGATCGCCCTCCTGGACGGGGAGACCGGCCACCACGATCTGTCCCGAGACGCGGTCGTCGTCGCTGACCACCATTCCGACCTGCAGCCGCATGCAGCCGGTCAGCAGGAACCCGACCAGCATCAGCACGGGCAGCAGGACCACTGCCCGCCGCACACCGGGCTGCGGTGGGAGGCGCACACGATGATCGTGCCAGTCGTGTCCAGCGGATGCGCGTCGAACTCACCCGACGTTACGGGGACTGACGCTGTTTCCTGCCCGAATCCGGCCCAATAGGGGTGCGGATTCGTGGGGTGGAGGAGGTAGCGTCGCGTTCATGTCATCCACGCCTTCAGGTGTGCACCAGATCAGCGACGCGTACGTGGCCGACTACGCGGCCCTCGACCCCAACACCGCGACCAGCCTCGGCATCGCCGGTCACGACGACAAGTTGACCGACTTCTCCCCCGACGGGCACGCCGCCCGGGCCGACCTGTCCCGCCGCGCCCTGCGCGCGATCGAGGCGACCGAGCCGACCGACGAGTCGGAGGCGGCGGCCAAGGCGGTGTTCCTCGAGCGGGTGGGGCTCCAGCTGGAGATCCACGAGGCCGGACTCGACATCGCCTCGCTGAACGTGATCGCCAGTCCGGTGCAGGATCTGCGCGAGGTGTTCGACCTGATGCCCACCGACACCGCCGAGGACTGGGCCGTCATCGCCCGGCGGCTGACGGCCATGCCCGAGGCGGTGGCCTCGTTGCGAGCCTCCCTGGCCCGCGCCGCGGACAAGGGGCAGGTGTCGGCCATCCGGCAGATCAAGCGGGTCGCCGAGCAGTGTGAGACCTGGGCCGGGCTGCGGGGCGGCAAGTCCTTCTTCGCCAACCTGGTGGCGGGATCCGAGGGCGTGGAGGGCGTGGACGCCGCCCTGCGCACCCAGCTCGAGGCCGGGGCCAAGGCGGCCGCCGAGGCCTACGCCGACCTGGCCCGGTTCCTGCGGGAGGACCTCGCGCCCAAGGCGCCGCAGAAGGACGCCGTGGGCGAGGAGGTCTACCGGCTGTGGTCCCGCTACTTCACCGGCGCCCGGCTGGACCTGCGCGAGGCCTACGAGTGGGGCTGGGAGGAGTTCTTCCGCATCGAGGCGGAGATGAAGGAGGTGGCCCAGCGGATCAAGCCGGGCGCCACCCTGGCGGAGGCGGCCGCCGCGCTGGACGCCGACCCCCGCTACCGCGTGCACGGGCAGGCCGCGTTCGCCGAGTGGATGCAGGGGCTGTCCGACCGGGCGCTGTCCGCGCTGCGCGGCGTGCACTTCGAGATCCCCGACGAGCTGATGCGGCTGGAGTGCCGGATCGCACCGCCGGGTGGGGGCGTGGGTGCCTACTACACCGGCCCCACCGACGACTTCTCCCGTCCCGGCCGGATGTGGTGGTCGGTCCCGGCGGACAAGGAGGACTTCTCCACCTGGCGGGAGACCACGACCGTCTACCACGAGGGTGTTCCCGGACACCACCTGCAGGTGGCCACCGCCGTGTACCAGCAGCAGCGGCTGAACCGCTTCCAGCGGCTGATGTGCTGGGTGTCCGGGTACGGCGAGGGTTGGGCCCTCTACGCCGAGCGGCTCATGCGGGAGCTGGGCTACCTCGAGGACGACGGTGATCTGCTGGGCATGCTCGACGCCCATCTGTTCCGGGCGGCGCGGGTGATCGTGGACATCGGCATGCACCTGGAGCTGGAGATCCCGAAGGGCACCGGCTTCCACGAGGGCGAGCGCTGGACCCCCGACCTGGGGCTGGAGTTCATGCTCACCCGCACCATCACCGACCCCGACCACGTGCGGGACGAGATCGACCGCTACCTCGGCTGGCCCGGACAGGCCCCGTCCTACAAGCTCGGGGAGCGGCTGTGGCTGGAGGCCAGGGAGGACGCCCGTCGGCGCAAGGGCGACGCGTTCGACCTGAAGGAGTTCCACATGCAGGCCCTGGAGATGGGGGCCATGGGCCTGGACACCCTGCGGGAGCGGCTGGCCGCCCTGTGAGCCTGCGCTGATCCGGGCACGGTCCCGCCGGTGCGTCACCGCGGTGACGCACCGGCGGAGCCACCGGGGACCATGTCGCGGCTCACAGCGGAAGTTCTCGACCGAGCACCGCGAACGGGCGGGGATCGCCGGTGAACAGGTAGTGCCGCAGCAGGTCCACGAAACCCACCCTGCGGTAGAGGCGCCAGGCCCGGGTGGGTCCCTCCGGGGTGGACAGCAGGACCCGGGGTGCCGGTGGCCCGTCGGGGCCGTCCAGCAGGCGCCGCAGCACCGCCTCGCCCAGCCCCCGTCCCTGCTGGTCCGGCCGTACGTGCAGTTCGGTCAGCTCGAAGTAGTGGGTCATCCACTCCTGGACCGTGCGGGGGCCGCGTATCACGGTCAGCCCGCGCTGCACCTGTTCGTGCCACCACTGACCCGGCGCGCCCAGATAGCCGTAGCTCACCGCGGCCAGGGCTCCCTCCTGGTCGATCGCGACCACACAGCGCCAGCCGGGGCGGAACATGTGCGACAGCCACATCGGCGCCCGTTGCCGCATCGTCGCCGGGGGGTATCCCATCGCGGTGACGTACAGGGCCAGCGCCTCGTCCAGGCGGGCTCGCAGTTGTTCGGCCGTGAAGTCCACCAGCTGCGGCTGGTGACGGGCGCGCGCCGTCGTCATGAAGCCTCCGTGCTCGTCCCAGATTGTGTGGTGGGCCGTCGTTCCCGCCCCGCCACATCTGCGGGTTCCCCGCCGGTGAGGGCGACCAACTCGTCGAACGTGGTGGGGAAGACGGCCTTCGGGTGACCGGCGGCCGCCCATATCACGTCGTACTCCGCCAGAGCCCGGTCGACCAGGGTACGGATCGGGGAGGGATGACCGACGGGGGCGACTCCCCCGATCGGCTGGCCGGTGTGTCTGCGGACGAACTCCGGATCGGCGCGCCGCACGCGCCGGGCGCCCACCAATTCGGCGAGCAGGTCGGTGTCGGCCCGGTGTGCCCCGGAGGTGAGGGCGAGCAACGGAGCGCCGTCGGCGTCGAAGATCAGGCTGTTGGCGATCGCCCCCACCGGAACCCCGAGCGCCGCGGCGGCCTGGGCCGCGGTGCGGACGTCCTCGTCGAGCACACGAACCCCGTGCGCGCCGGACTCCAGACCGGCTTCGGTCAGTGCGGCGACGACCTTCTGGATCCCCGGGTGGTCGAGTGAGCTCATGCACACCATCAGATCACGCCCGGCCGTCCCGTGACTCCCCGCGTTCCGGTGGGGCCTGGAAATTGTCGGTGACCAGGGTTAACCTGGCCATGATCGAACAAGTGTTCGACCATGGTGGGGGTGTTCGAGTGCGTGCGGTCGGAGCGGTGGAGCGGCCACGGCTCACGGTCCGGCGCCCCGAGCCCCCACGCCCACGACCCTGCGCGGAGGTCGCCGTGTCCGCTCCTGCGAGGAAGTTCTGCCAGACCGACCCGACGTCCCACGCGACGGCTGCCGCCGGTGCGTCCGCCGGCTCCTCGGCCGACCCGACGGGGGAGCCCGCGATGTCCCGGGACGAGCGCTCCCCCGCTCCCCGAGGGCAGACCCCCTCGGTGGCGTGCTACCGCGGCCGCCGTGCTCCTCGGCCCTTCCGGGTGGGGCCGGAACGCCCCCGCCCTCCTGCCGCCGCGCTGGCCCTGCTGGAACAGGCCCAACAGGGCCTGCTGCACGCCGAGGGCCTGCCCACCCCCGCCGAGCGTTACGCGAGTGCCCACCAGTCCGCACTGCGTGGAGCCGCGGCGGTGCTCGCCCTGCGGGGCCAGCCCCATCGTGGCCGCCGCAAGCCGACCAGTGCCTGGGTGTTGTTGGCGAAGGCGGCTCCCGAGCTGCGGGAGTGGGCGGCCTTCTTCGCCGAGGGGGCCAAGACGCGACACGCGGTGCAGGCCGGTATCACCCGTGGAGTGTCCGCCGAGGCCGCCGACGACCTGGTGCGGCGCACCGGTCAGTTCCTGGACCTGGTCGAGAGCGTGGTGCACGGGGCTCGTCCGTGACCGGGCAGCCGCCGGGTCCGGCGACGGTCACCGGGGCCCTGGTCGGCACACGGCCGGGCCTACCTGGCTGTCGCACCGGCCGCCCGAGCAACCGGTGACGACACGGAGCGGTCCCGTCCGGTGCCGGCACCGGACGGAACCCGGGCCGAGCAGGGGCATCGACCTTGACCGGGCTTTTCCGGACGCAGCACCATGCCGGGATGCGACACCTCGCTCGGACGGATTGGGTGCATCTGTGCGGCCGTGCCGGCACCGAGACACCGGGCGAGTGCGGACGGACGGTTCTCCCCGGTGCCCTCGTCGAGGACACCGAGCACGCCACCCGGTACGGTCCTGCCGCACACCCGGGTGGGAGGTGCAGCATCGGCCGGTCGTCGGGAGACGACCCCGGCTGTGCCGGCCGTGGTCAGGCACCGGGCGAGGAGAACCCGGATCGATCCCGCCGGCCGGGCCGGCGTCACCCCGATCCCAGGAGTGCCCATGCCTCTCGTCGACCACCCGCGTTATCCCCTGTTGTTCGGTCCCTCACCCGTCCACCCGCTCGAGCGGCTCACCCGTCATCTCGGTGGTGCCCGGATATGGGCCAAGCGGGAGGACTGCAACTCCGGCCTGGCCTACGGCGGTAACAAGACCCGCAAACTGGAGTACCTGGTCGCGGATGCCCTCGCCCAGGGCTGCGACACCCTCGTGTCCATCGGCGGGGTGCAGTCCAACCACACCCGCCAGGTGGCGGCGGCCGCCGCACGAGCCGGGCTCGGCTGTGTGCTGGTCCAGGAGAGCTGGGTGGAGTGGCCCGACCCCCTGTACGACCGGGTGGGCAACATCCTGCTCAGCCGGGTCATGGGCGCCGAGGTCCGCCTGGAGCGCGCCGGCTTCGGCATCGGGATCAAGCCGAGCTGGGAGCAGGCACTGCACGACGTCGAGCAGGCGGGCGGCAAGCCCTACCCGATCCCCGCCGGTGCCTCGGACCACCCCCTGGGCGGGCTGGGATTCGCCCAGTGGGCCGCCGAGCTGGTGGAGCAGGAGCGGCAGCTCGGGATCCGTTTCGACACCATCGTGGTGTGCTCGGTCACCGGCAGCACGCAGGCCGGCATGGTCGCCGGGTTCGCCGCGCTCGGTGAGCAGCGCCGGATCATCGGCATCGACGCGTCGGCCGAGCCCGCTGCGACCCGGGCCCAGATAGCGCGGATCGCCCAACGCACCGCCGAACTGCTCGGCACCGAGATCGACGACTCCGACGTGGTGCTCGACGAGCGCTACCACGCGGGCACCTACGGCATCCCCGACGAACGGACCCTGGAGGCCATCCGCCTCGCCGCCCGCCTGGAGGGCATGATCACCGACCCGGTGTACGAGGGGAAGTCCATGGCCGGGCTGATCGACCTGGTCTCCTCCGGGGAGATCGACCGCAGCTCGACCGTGCTGTTCGCCCATCTCGGTGGACAACCCGCGCTCAACGCCTACAGTGCACTGTTCACCGACTGAGCAGCGCTGCAGGGCGCGGCAGCCCGCCGGAGCGGGGCAGCCGTGCTCCTCCGCGTCGGTGAGGTGTCGGTCCGGTCCTCAGGCCCGCAGCCGCAGTCCCCGGGGCGTGGCGTGGAACCCGGCCTCCCGCAGCACCTCGGCCAGTGTGGAGTTCAGGGCGTACTCCCCGTCGGCCCGTTCCACGGTGAGCTGGCCCAGCCATCCCTGGCGCACCGCCCGGGCCAGCCCACCGGCCGCTGCCCGCAGCAGGTCGGCGTCCTCGGTGAACGACAGCAGCGAGCGCCCACCCCGCTCCACGTAGAGCACGGGAAGCCCGTCGACCAGGCACACCAGTGCCCCGGCCTTGCGTGCCGGGCGGTGCCCGGTCGTGCCCACCGGGTCCGGCCAGGGCAGGGCGGCTCCGTAGGGCTGCGCCGGATCGGCCGCTGCCAGCACCACGACCGGCAGCTCGGCCGGGCGTGTCTCGGACAGCGGCCGGGACGACGCACGCAGCCGGTCCACCGCGCCGCGTACCGCGAACTGGGTCGCACCCAGCCCGTCCACCACGTAACCCCGGACGATGTGTCCCGACTCCTCCATCCTCCGCAGCACCCGGTAGACACCGCTGAACCCGCCGGTGAGCCGCTCGGTGTCCAGCGCACCCCGGGTGAGCACACCGTGCCGTTCCAGGAACGCCTCGGCCCGCGCGTGCGCCCGGCGGGTGGGGTCCGTCTCCCGTGGGGGAACCAGGGACCACCGCCCCGCGGCGGTGGGCGGCCCTCCACGGCCGATCGGTGCGGTCCGGGCGGCCCGCAGGCGGGCGTACCGTCCCCGGGGTGCCGACCGTCGTGGCCTGTGCGCCGCACCCCGCCCCGAGACCAGGGAACGCAGCGGTGCGAGGGTGTCGTTGGTCACCACACCCGCCCACACCAGGTCCCACAGCGCGTCCAGCAGTTCCCGGTCGTTCGGTTCCGTCGCTCCCGCCTCCACCACCCAGGCACGTGCTCCCGCGGCCAGCTGTGGGAAGAACAGCGCACCGCCGTGCAGCGCGTCCCGCACCGCACGGTGCAGCGGGGTGTCGGGAACGGCGTCCGCCACCTCCGGGAGCAGCAGGTCGGCCATGTCGGTGGGAGCCAGGGCCACCCAACCGTCCCCACCGGCCAGGGCCCCGCAGCCGGTCCAGGTGACCTCGCCCGTGGCCGTGAGCTCGTCCAGCAGAGCCGGGGAGTAACCGGGAAACCGGGCCGGCAGCACCAGCGACTCCAGCGCGCTGGCCGGCAGCGGTGCCCCCGCCAGTTGCTCCACCACGGCCAGGACGTCGTCCACGGTGGGCACCGAGCGCAGTCCCACCGCACCGCCGGCTCGCCGATCGGGCAGCACGGGGTCGACACCGTGCCAGGCGGGCAGGAAGCGCCCCAGCGCGGCCGGTTCCACCGGCTCGATCTCGGCACGCAACCGTGCCAGGGAGGCCCGGCGAACCCGACGCAGCACCCCGGCGTCGCAGTACTCGACCCCGGCCACGTCCCGTTCCCCCGGGGACGCCGGCAGCGGACGCAGCTCACCACGCACCAGGTGACCTGAGGCGGTCATCCGTTCCAACACCCCGGTCACCACGGCCACCCCCAGGCCGAACCGGTGGGCGGCTTCCGTCGCGGTGAACGGTCCCCGGTGCCGGGCGTACCGGACCAGCAGGTCGCCCAGTGGGTCCGGAACGGACTCGGTGAACGCCTCCGGCACACCCACCGGCAGGGCCACACCCAGCGCGTCCCGCATCCGGCCGGCGTCCTCGACCGCGATCCACCGTTCCTGTCCGGCGATCCGCACCCGCAGAGCCCGGTGCGCCGCCGCCAACTCCTCCAGCCACTCCGGCCGCACCCCCCGCTGCGCCGCCTCCTCCTCGGTCAGGTCACCGAGGAACCGCAGCAGGTCGGCGGTGCCCTCCACGTCGCGGACCTGCCGCTCCGGGGTAAGCCACTGCAGCTGTGCTTCCGTCTCGGCCAGCACGTCGGGGTCGAGCAGCTCGCGAAGCGCCTCGGACCCCAGCAGTTCGGCCAGCAGTGTCGAGTCCAACGACAGCGCCGCCGCCCTCCGCTCGGCCAGCGGTGCATCGGCCTCGTAGAGGAACATCCCGACGTATCCGAAGAGCAGGCTGCGGGCGAACGGCGACGGAGCCGGTGTGGTCACCTCCACCACCCGCACCCGACGGGACCGCACCTGCTCCATCAGGTCGCGCAGGCCCGGCAGGTCGTACACGTCCTGCAGGCACTCCCGCATGGCCTCCAGCACCACCGGGAACCGCTCGTACCGGGCGGCCACCGACAGCAGCTGGGCGGACCGTTGCCGTTGCTGCCACAGGGGGGTGCGGCGTCGGGGGTCGCGGCGGGGCAGCAGCAGCGAACGCGCCGCGCACTCGCGGAACCGGGCGGCGAACAGCGGTGACGTCCCCACCTCGGCCACCACGAGCTGCTCCACCTCCTCGGGGTCGAGCAGCACGTCCTCCGCGGTGGGCAACACCTCCTCGCCGGCCTCGTCCAGCGTGTCCGGCAGGCGCAGCACGATGCCGTCGTCGGAGTGCGCGACGTGTGGTTCCACACCTCGGCGCTCCCGTAGCCGGGCCGCGATGGCCAGGGCCCACGGCCCGTTGACCTGCGCCCCGAACGGGGAGTGCACCACCAGACGCCAGTCCCCCAGTTCGTCCCGGAACCGCTCCACCACCACCGTGCGGTCGTCGGGCACGTGCCGGGTGGCCGCCCGTTGCTCGTCGAGATAGGTCAGCAGGTTGTCGCACGCCCACTCGTCCAGACCGGCCGCGCGGGCCCGGGCCCTGGCCTGCTCGGGGGCCGCCGAGACCAGTTCACGGACGAAGGCACCCACCGCTCGCCCCAGCTCCAGGGGACGTCCGGCGGCGTCGCCCTTCCAGAACGGCATCCGCGCGGGTTGCCCCGGGGCGGGCACCACCACGACCCGGTCCGGGGTGATGTCCTCCACCCGCCAGGCCGAGGTGCCCAGCAGGAAGGTGTCACCCACCCGGGACTCGTAGACCATCTCCTCGTCCAGTTCACCGACCCGGGAACCGGGACGACCGTCCTCCCCGGGGGTCGTCACGGTGAACAGGCCCCGGTCCGGGATGGTGCCTCCCGAGGTGACCGCCAGCCGCTGCGCGCCGGGCCGGCCGTACAGCCGACCGGTCACCCGATCCCAGACGATCCGGGCGCGCAGCTCACCGAACTCCTCGCTGGGGTAGCGCCCGGAGAGCATGTCCAGCACGGCGTGCAGCGCGGAGTCGGGCAACGAGGCGAACGGTGCGGCGCGGCGGACCAGCGCGGCCAGCTCGTCCACCGTCCACGGTTCCATCGCGACCATGGCGACGATGTGCTGGGCCAGCACGTCCAGTGGGTTGCGCGGGTAGCGGATCGCCTCGATGGCCCCGGCGGCCATCCGCTCGGCGGTCACCGCGCACGCCACCAGGTCACCGCGGAACTTGGGGAACATCACCCCACGGGACACCGCACCGACCTGGTGCCCGGCCCGGCCGACCCGCTGCAACCCCGACGCCACGCTCGGCGGTGCCTCCACCTGTACCACCAGGTCGACCGCGCCCATGTCGATACCCAGCTCCAGGGACGAGGTGGCCACGACGCAGGGCAGTCGACCGGACTTGAGTTCCTCCTCGACCACCCGACGTTGTTCGCGGGCCATCGAACCGTGGTGTGCCCGGGCGATCACCGGGGGCGGGTCGCCGGAGCCCGTCGCGGTCGCCGGCACGGACGATGCCGGGCCGGCGACCCCGGACTGGCCCACCGCCTGGGCCGGGAAGCGTGCCGCCGGGACCGTGACCCCGCCGGGCTCCGCCTCGCCCCCCTCCGCGCCGCGGGCGAGGGCGTCCTGCTCCGCCGCGAGCTCGTTGAGCCGGGCGGTGAGCCGCTCGGCCAGCCGCCGCGAGTTGACGAACACGATGGTGGAACGGTGTGCCCGGACCAGCTCCAGCACCCGGCGCTCCACCGCCGGCCAGATCGAGTTCCGCCGTTGCGAGCCGTCCGCAGGGCCCAGTACCTCCCCGAGCTCGTCGGGACCGTCGGGAACACCGCCCGCCTGCTCCGCACCGAGGGACGGGTCACCCACCACGGACATGTCCGCCACCGGGACCTCGACCCGCACCTCGACGGTCTTGCGCAGCGGCGGCTGCACCACCTCGACCGGGCGGCCCCCGGCCAGGAACGTGGCGACCTCCTCGACTGGGCGGACGGTGGCGGACAACCCGATGCGCTGCGCCGGCCGGTCCAGCAGCGCATCCAGCCGTTCCAGGGACAGCGCCAGGTGCGCACCGCGTTTGTCGCCGGCCACCGCGTGCACCTCGTCCACGATCACCGTCTCCACTCCGCGCAGGGACTCCCTGGCAGACGAGGTGAGCAGCAGGAACAGTGACTCCGGGGTGGTCACCAGGACGTCCGGCGGGGTCCTGCCGAACGCGCGACGGTCCGCCGCCGGAGTGTCCCCGGTGCGCATACCCACGCGGATCTGCGGTTCGGGAAGCCCCTGCCGCCGCGCCGCCTGGCGCATCCCGGCCAGCGGTGCGCGCAGGTTGCGCTCCACGTCGACGGCCAGCGCCTTGAGGGGGGAGACGTACAACACCCGGCACCGGGTCCGAGGATCGGCCGGTGGCCCCTGCACCGCGAGCCGGTCCAGCGCCCACAGGAACGCGGCGAGGGTCTTGCCTGACCCGGTCGGGGCGACGACCAGTGCGTTCCGGCCCGCGGCCACCGCGCGCCACGCACCCACCTGGGCCTCGGTCGGTGCAGCGAACGCGCTGCGGAACCACTCCCGGGTGATGGGGGAGAACACCTCGAGGACCGAGGAGCTCGTCGAGGGACCGGCTGTACCGTCGCGCACGGCTCCCATCCTCACCCCGGTCACCGACAACCGCCGGGTCGCGCCGGCCGGGGTGCGGCGGACCCGGGTCATCCCGTACCCGCGGCGACAGCGACCTCGGGTGGGAGCGGGTAGAGCCGCTCGTCGGGCAGATGGGCGCGTGCCCCGGCCGGATCACCGGCGGTGACCAGGTCGCGGATCCGGTGCGCCGTCTCCGTCACGTCCAGGATCTCGACGATCCACTCGTCAAGGCACCGGCGCACCGCCTCCCCGGACAGCCCGACCTGCAGGGACCGGTGGGGCAGCGGACGCGGGTGCAGGTCGCGTTCCGGATCCCACTGCACACGGACCGGGGGAGGCGGCCGGGTGCCTGCGCCAGGTGTCCACGTCGGGGCAGTGGTCGGACTGGTGGGAACTCGGGCAGGAGTGCCGCAAC
The DNA here is from genome assembly GCA_036562635.1 of Pseudonocardiaceae bacterium. Taxonomy (GTDB): domain Bacteria; phylum Actinomycetota; class Actinomycetes; order Mycobacteriales; family Pseudonocardiaceae; genus DATCJU01. The sequence continues at coordinate 61,684 of DATCJU010000143.1, read as the reverse complement.
GCCCACTCGAAGCCCGCGCGGGTGATCGAGATCGACAGGACCCGTTCCTGTCCCGGCTTCGTCGCCCATCCGGAGCGGTACCTCATCCGCAGGAACGAGGGCTTGATCCAGGTCATGCGGTCGCGTCGGAGAGGCGCGACGAAGGCGCCCGTGGCGAGGGCCGGCTCGGCGATCCGCGGTGAACACGCCTGGTAGACGGTGATGGTGCGCTCGTCGAAACGGGCCCGGACCTGACGTGATCGCACGATGGGAGAATGATCGGGACCGTTCGGTCGGGCCAACAGGATGCCGCCGTCCGCTCCCGCTCCTTCGATACCGCGTACGGGTGAAAGGACGGCGTGGCAGCATCGTCCTGACATCACCACGGGACCGCCGGCGAGGGGAGAGCAGTGCACGTCCTGTCCGTGGACCTGGGCACGTCCAACACGGTTGCGGTGCTGTCGGCACACGGCCGTCCACCCCGCGTGGTCGAGGTGGACGGTTCGACCAACATGCCCTCGGCGGTGTTCGCCGCCGAGGACGGCACCCTCGTGGTCGGTCGGGACGCCGAGCGCCGGGCGCGTCTGGACCCGGCGCGTTTCGAACCCAACCCCAAGCGGCGGGTGGACGAGGGCACGCTGCTGCTCGGCGACACCATCGTTCCCGTCGGCGAGGCGCTGGCCGCGGTGCTGCGCCGGGTCGCGGAGGAGACCTCCCGGCAGCTCGGCGGTGCCACCCCCGACGAGGTTCGACTGACCCACCCCGCGCAGTGGGGTGCGATGCGGCGCAACGTGCTGCTCGGTGCGGCACGGCTGGCCGGGCTGGGATCCAACCTGGTCCTGGTGCCCGAGCCGGTGGCCGCCGCCGCCCACTTCGCCTCGTTCCCCGACCGCGCCCTCGCCCCCGGGCAGGCCCTGGCGGTCTACGACCTGGGAGGCGGCACCTTCGACTGTGCCGTGGTCGGTGCGACCAACAACGGCTACGTGGTCCTGGCCGAGGACGGCCTGCCGGATCTGGGCGGTCTGGACGTGGACCAGGCGCTGCTGGAGCACGTGGGACGCCAGGTCTCCCAGCGTGACCCGGCGCGTTGGCAGCGGTTGCTGCGTCCCGAGTCCACCGGTGACCGGCGGGCCCAGCGGGCGCTGCGCGAGGACGTCAAGGCGGCCAAGGAGGCCCTGTCCCGCCACGCGCAGACCGAGGTGCCGCTGCCCGAACCCTTCGAGGACGTGCTGGTGACCAGGGCCGAGCTGGAGGCGCTCATCCGCCCCAGCCTGCTGCGCAGTGTCGAACTGCTGGCGGCCACCATCCGTTCGGCCGGGATGACCCCCGAGTCCCTCGCCGGCATCTACCTGGTCGGAGGCTCCAGCCGGATTCCGCTGATCGCCACGCTCATCGCCGAGCAGCTCCGGGTGGTGCCCACCAGCCTGGACCAGCCCGAGACCGCCGTCGCCCTCGGTGCGCACCACGTGGCGCAGGACGGCACCAGTATGCGCACCCAGGACCTGAGTTCCCGGCTGGCCACCACCGGCCCGGCCAGTGGCGGTCTCTCCGTGCCGGTGAGCGGTGGCGGGTACCCGGCCGGGCCTGCCCATCCCGCGACCGGTGCACAGCCGGCACAGCCGTTGACGGGGCCGCAGCCCACGCTGCCGCAGCCCGCCGCCCCCCAGCAGCTCCAGCCCACGGTGACCCCCTTCACCGGTTCCTACGGCAGCCCCGCCGCTCAGCCGCCCGGCAGCGGGGGGAGCGGGTCGAAGAAGGGGAAGCTGGTGCTGGCCGGCGTCGCGGCACTCGTCGTGCTCGCGCTCGGTGTGGTCGGCGGTGTCTTCCTCCTGAGCAACGACGCGCCCGCGCTGCCCACCGCCGAGGAGTGCGCCAAGCCGGGGGAGAAGGACGACAAGGGCTTCACCCGCTGCCTGCGGCAGCTGGCCCACCACGTCGCCGACGAGGGGAACTGTTCGGCGGGATTCGGTGCCATCTCCGGTCTGGAGGACCTGACCGGGGTCACCGTCACCTGCCGGATGAACAGCGGCAGGGACAACACCACCGTCACCTACCTGCACGCCACGTCCAAGCTCGTGGCGGACCAGATGAGCGACATCATGGTCAGCGCCAGCGACCAGGAACGGGTGGAGGCCGACTGGGGTGGCAACGGGTTGAAGGGGCGGTACGTGGCGACGGTGGACGACGGCGTGGGGACCCTCGTGTTCACCGTGTCGGACCGGCCTCTGGTGGGCATCCTGACCACGATCCGGTTCGGCGACGGCGACTTCACCGCGGACGACCTGGCTGACTACTTCGAGCAGAAGGTCCAGCCGGGTGTGTGAGGGGGCCCGGTCGGCCCTACCTCTCGGTAACCACTGCATGACACCATCGAGTCATGCAGCGTGACCTGTTCGCCGCCGAGCACGAGGACTTCCGTGAGGCCGTGCGGAGCTTCCTGGCCGACACCGTGGTGCCGCACCACGAGCGGTGGGAGCACGAGGGGATCGTTCCGCGTGAGGTGTGGAAGGCCGCGGGAGCGCTCGGACTGTTGGGCACTGACATGCCCGAGGAGCACGGGGGCGGCGGACAGCGGGACTTCCGGTTCAACGCCGTGCTGGACGAGGAGATCGTCCGCGTCGGTGCCACCGGGCTCGGTTTCGGGCTGCACAACGACGTCGTCGGTCCGTACCTGCGGGAGCTGACCACTCCCGAGCAGAAGCAACGCTGGCTGCCGGGTTTCTGCTCGGGGGAGCTGATCACGGCGATCGCGATGACCGAGCCCGCCGCCGGTTCCGACCTGCAGGGGATCCGCACCCATGCCCGCAGGGACGGCTCGGACTACGTCCTCAACGGCTCCAAGACGTTCATCACCAACGGCATCAACGCCGACCTGGTGATCGTGGTGGCCCGGACCGACCCGGACGCACCCGGCAGCAGGGGGCTCAGCCTGCTCGTCGTGGAGCGCGACATGCCCGGTTTCACCCGGGGACGCAACCTGGACAAGATCGGGTTGAAGGCCCAGGACACCGCGGAGCTGTTCTTCGACGACGTGCGGGTCCCGGCCGAGAACCTCCTGGGCGAGGAGAACCGGGGCTTCCGTCACCTGATGACCATGCTGCCGCAGGAGCGGCTGTCGGTGGCCGTGGCCGCGGTCGCCGCGGTGCGCGCGATGCTGGACCTGACCATCGACCACGTCCGCAGCCGCAGGGCGTTCGGGCGGTCGGTCGGTTCCTTCCAGAACACCCGTTTCGAACTGGCCGAGCTGGAGACCGAGTACTGGGTCACCCAGGTGTTCGTGGACCGCTGCATCGCCGACCTGAACACGGGGCGGCTCAGCGCCACCGATGCGGCCATGGCCAAGTGGTGGGCCACCGACCTGCAGCGCCGCTGCGCGGACCGCTGCCTGCAGTTGCACGGCGGCTACGGGTACATGACCGAGTACCCCATCTCGAAGTTCTTCCTGGACGGTCGGGTGCAGGCCATCTACGCGGGCACCAACGAGATCATGAAGGAGATCATCGGGCGTTCCCTGGAACTGGACGGCCACTGATGTCGTCTCGCCCCGCCGTGGTCGCGGACACCGTCTCCCGCGCCGATCCGCGCCGGGTGCAGCGGCGTGTGCTCGGCACGCTCACCGTCACCCAGGTGGTGGGTGGATCCGGGGTCACCATCGGTATCTCCCTGTCCACCCTGGTCGCGGCCCGGATGTCGGGTTCCGACGCGATCGGCGGCCTGGCCCAGACCAGTGCGGTGCTCGGTTCGGGGCTGCTGGCGATCCCGGCCGCCCGGCTCGCGGCACGCCGGGGGCGACGCCCGGCGCTGCTGTTGGGGTACGGCACGGCGACCCTGGGGGCCGCCGTCGCCGCACTGGCCGTGGCGCTCGGCTGGTGGCCGCTGCTGCTGGGTGGGTTGTTGCTGTTCGGCGGGGGAAGCACGGCCGGGCTGGCCGCCCGCTACGCGGCGACCGACCTGGCCGCCCCGGACCAGCGGGCCCGTGCCCTGTCCGTCGTCGTGTGGTGCACCACGATCGGTGCCGTCGCCGGCCCCAACCTCGCCGCACCGGCCGACGAGGTCGGTGTCGGCCTCGGTCTGCCTGCAGGCGCCGGGCCGTACCTGTTGTCGATGTCGGTGTTCGGCCTGGCGGCCGTCGGGGTGGTGCTGGGACTGCGACCCGATCCGCTGGTGGTGGCCAGGTCCGTGGCGCCCGAGCGGTCGCGGCCGACGGGTGCCCGGAGACGCGGTGCGACCTGGCGGGTTCTCGGTCCGCGGGCCAGGCTCGCCCTGGGCGCCATCGTGCTCTGCCACACCGCCATGGTGGGGCTGATGGCGATGACTCCGGTGCACATGGGGCACGGCGACGCGTCGCTGCAGGTCGTGGGGATCGTGATCAGTGTGCACGTCGCCGGCATGTACGCGTTCAGTCCGGTGTTCGGCTGGTTGGCCGACCGGGTCGGTCGGGTCCCGGTGCTCTCGTTGGGGGTGGCCCTGATCGTGGCGGCCGCGGCCGTCGCGGGGACCGCGCAGTCCCACGACGCTCCCCAGCTCGGGGTGGGGCTCACCCTGTTGGGGTTGGGCTGGTCGGCGGGCCTGGTGTCCAGTTCCACGTTGCTCACCGAGTCGGTGCCGCTACGGGACCGTCCCACGGTGCAGGGGCTGAGCGACCTGCTGATGAACCTGGGTGGGGCGGCGGGAGGACTCGTCGCGGGGGTGGTCGTGACCGCCGCGTCCTACGGGGTGCTCGCCCTGGTGATGGGGGTCGCCGCACTGCCGCTCCTGGTGGTGTCGCTGCTGGCCGCCCTGCGACCGGCCGTACCCGGTGATCGCCCGGTGGCCGAGTAGTTCTCGTGGGCACCGGACGCGTCGGTGCGGTCGGTTGTCGGAGCCGGGCGGTGGATCTCGCGTAGCCTGGTGACGATGCGCATCACGGTTTTCCGCAGGCTCATGGCCGAGGAGTTCGGCCCCGTCCGGGCCGAGATGTTGGCCCGGGACCACGTGTTCTCCGCGCTCGGGGGGCGCACCGTGGACCAGGCACTGGACGCCGGCGTCCCCCCGAAGGAGATCTGGCGGGTGGTCTGCGAGGCCCTGGACGTACCGCCGGAACGCCGGTGATCCGGGTCGAACGCCGGTAGGCGATCCCCGTGGTCACACCCGCCCGTGTCGAGCTCTCTCCCGGGCGGTGTGCGCAGTACGTCGACCGCGGAGTGCGTCGGTACGGCGGGTCTGATTCGGCAGAGGGCCACCCTCACGCCGAGGAACGCACACGATCGGGGTGTTCCCCCTTGTCTCGAACACCTGTTCGGTTAGGCTTGGGCTCACCGCGAGACGGTTCACCCACGGCGTGGCCGCTCGGCGCCCGGATTGTCGGCCCTCGGGCGTAGCTTTCAGGAGCGAGAGCGGCGGTGACCGGTGGGGCCGACCGGGCAGCGCACACAGACCGCACACAGACAGAGTTGACATCGAGCACTGGTGACAGAGGCTGATGTCGACGGACCTTCGGGCTGGCCAACCAGCTCTGACTCGACCAAGGTGGACTCCACGATGGCATCTGCACCTGACCGGGAAAAGGCGCTCGAACTGGCCCTGGCCCAGATCGAGAAGAACTTCGGCAAGGGATCGGTGATGCGCCTGGGGGATGAGGGGCGAGCACCGATCGAGGTCATTCCCACCGGATCCATCGCGCTGGACGTCGCACTGGGCATCGGTGGTCTTCCGCGCGGCCGGATCGTCGAGATCTTCGGCCCGGAGAGCAGCGGTAAGACGACGGTGGCCCTGCACGCGGTGGCCAACGCGCAGAAGGCCGGTGGTATCGCCGCGTTCATCGACGCGGAGCACGCCCTGGACCCCGAGTACGCCAAGGCGCTGGGCGTGGACACCGACGCCCTGCTGGTGTCCCAGCCGGACACCGGGGAGCAGGCGTTGGAGATCGCCGACATGCTGATCCGCTCCGGCGCGCTGGACATCATCGTCATCGACTCGGTGGCCGCGCTGGTTCCGCGGGCCGAGATCGAGGGCGAGATGGGCGACAGCCATGTCGGTCTGCAGGCGCGGCTGATGAGCCAGGCGCTGCGGAAGATCACCTCGGCGTTGAACAACGCCGGCACCACGGCGATCTTCATCAACCAGCTCCGGGAGAAGGTCGGCATCATGTTCGGCAGCCCGGAGACGACGACCGGTGGTCGGGCGCTGAAGTTCTACGCGTCCGTGCGTCTGGACGTGCGACGCATCGAGACCCTGAAGGACGGTTCGGACGCCGTGGGCAACCGGACCCGGGTCAAGGTGGTCAAGAACAAGGTCAGCCCGCCGTTCAAGCAGGCCGAGTTCGACATCATCTACGGCCAGGGCATCAGCCGGGAGGGCTCGCTGCTCGACATGGGTGTCGAGCACGGCATCGTGCGCAAGTCCGGTGCCTGGTACACCTACGAGGGCGACCAGCTCGGCCAGGGCAAGGAGAACGCCCGGAAGTTCCTCAAGGAGAACCCGGACATCGCCAACGAGATCGAAAAGCGGATCAAGGACAAGCTGGGCATCGGTGCCAAGCTCGACGCCGAGGCGACCGAGCCCGCGCCCGTCGACTTCTGATCCGGATGACCACGGAAGCAGGTGGTACGCGCGGGACCGGTGGGCGAGGCCGGTCCCGCCGGGGCCTGCCGCGCACTGCCGACCGGCCCCGGGAACCGCGGGACCCGGAGAACCACGCGCGGGAACTCTGTCTGCGCCTGCTCACCGCCCGCCCGCGTACCCGGGCCGAGCTGGCCCAGGCCCTGCGCCGCCGGGGGATACCCGAGGAGACCGTCGACCGTGTACTGGGGCGGTTCGACGAGGTGGGTCTGGTCGACGACGCGGCCTTCGCCGAGATGTGGGTGCACTCCCGGCACACCCACCAGGGGTTGGGACGTCGGGCACTCGCTGCCGAGCTGCGCCGCAAGGGCGTGGCCGACGACATCGTCTCGGAGGCCGTGGCCGAGGTCGACTCCGAGGCGGAGGAGCAGCGGGCCCGGGAGCTGGTGCGCCGGCGCCTGCGCACCCTGACCGCCAGGGACGAGGTCACCCGTATCCGTCGGCTCGTCGGCATGCTCGCCCGCAAGGGGTACGCCGAGGGGCTGGCATACCGGGTGGTGCGCGACGAGTTGCGGCAGGCCGGGGCGGATGCGGAGCTGCTCGACGAGCCCTGGCCGGAAGACTGAGCTCCGCCTCCGGAGCCGGCCCGGGGTGTGGGGTGATGTGATACCGCGCGATGTGGCCTGCATGACCGAGGGCTCGTCAGGTCGGCCGGTGGTCTCCTAGGCTGGCTCCCCGTGTCTGGCTGGGGGCAGTTATCGCGTGTGCGGCACATCGTCTGGGACTGGAACGGCACGCTGCTGGATGACAACCACGCGGTGCTGGCGGCGGTGAACCAGGTGTGCGCCCGCTACGGGCGTGCTCCGCTCACCCTGGGCGAATGGCGTGCCATGTTCAGCCGCCCCCTGCTGGCCTGCTACGAACGGCTGCTCGGGCGTTCCCTCACCCTCGACGACTGGGCCGAGATCGACCGGACCTACCACGACGCGTACCGCGAGTTGCTGCCCACGTGTCGGCTCGCACCGGGACTGCCTGACCTGCTGTACGAGTGGGCGGACACCGGCGGCACCCAGTCGCTGCTGTCGATGTGGTTCCACCGCGAGCTGGTTCCACTGGTCACCGAGTTCGGGTTGCTGGAGCTGTTCAGCCGGGTGGACGGGTTGCGGGTCGACGTGGGTGGTGGTTCCAAGGCCGAGCACCTGGTGGCCCACCTGGCGGCGCTGCAGCTGGACCCGGCCGAGGTGGTGCTGATCGGTGACGTGGTGGACGACGCCGAGGCGGCCAGACAGGCCGGGGCCGGGTGTGTGCTGGTCACCACGGGAGTGATGTCCCCCGAGGCCCTGAAGGCCACCGGCGCCCCGGTCGTCGACTCCCTGGCCGAGGCGATGGCACTGCTCAGAACCGGCGACGACAGGGCAGCCTGATCGGCCGCCGCCTGCCGCGGTCACCGCTCCCGGTCCAGCGACCCCCACGGGCCGACGCCCTGTTCGGCGACCATCCGTTCACACTCGGCGAGCACCTCGTCGGCCACCCAGGCGATCGGTTCCCGGCACACCACCAGCGGCTCGTTGTCCGGGCCGCGTCCGTGTTCCTCACCACGGAACACCCACGCCCGCACCCCGGGGCCACGCCGCTCGCGCAGATGCCGGTAGTCGTACAGGCGGCGGGCGACCCACAGTGCGCGGGACCGCTCGCCCCACCAGCCCTCCACCCACAGCGGGTTGGCCGAGAGCCCGGGCAGGGGGATGCCGGTCAACCCGTCCCGGCTGGACTGGTGCGCGCTCGCCCCCAGGTCGGATGCCGGCCCCCGTGACCAGCGCACGTACAGCCCTTCACCCCGGTCCGGGGAGTCCACCAGCGCCGCCAGCTCGTCGAGACTGCCGATGGTGGGCAGGTTGTCGGCGCTCATGTCAGGCGGGTACCCGCACCGGCCCGGTCGGTCCCGTGGGGTACCCGCCCCGTCGGGTCAGCGCAGTGCGGCGGCTTCCCGGGCCAGTGACTCGATCCGGTCCCAGTCCCCGGAAGCCAGGGCGTCCCGCGGTGTCAACCAGCTTCCACCGACGCAGCCGACGTTGGGCAGCGCCAGGTAGCCGGGCGCACTGGCCGCGGTGATACCCCCGGTGGGGCAGAACCGCAGCTGCGGCAGGGGGCCGGAGACGGACTTCAGATAGGGCACGCCACCGGCCGCCTCGGCCGGGAAGAACTTCATCACCTCGATGCCACGCTCGGCCACCCGCATGGCCTCCGAGACGGTGCTCACCCCGGGCAGGAACGGCAGCCCGGTCTGCTGCACCGCGTCGAGCAGGCGGTCGGTGCTACCGGGCGTGACCAGGAAGGACGCCCCGGCCTTCGCGGCCTGCTCGGCCTGCTCGGGAGTGGTCACGGTCCCGGCGCCGACGACCACGTCGGGAACCTCGGCCGCCACACGCTCGATGGCAGCCAGCGCGGCGGGGGTACGCAGGGTTACCTCGACAACCCGGATGCCACCCCGCAACAGGGCACGGGCCAGTGGCGCTGCCTGCTCGGCGTCGTCGACCACGACGACCGGCATGACCGGGCTGAGCGTCAGCAGTTCGCGCGAGTCGGTCACGCGTTCACCTCCAGCTTCTCCGGGGCCGCGGTCGGCGTGCCGAACACCGTCGCACCCGCGTCCGCAGAGCCCACGCTACGGCGCAGGGCGGAGAACAACTCCCGCCCGGTGCCCACCCAGTCCGCGTCGGATGCCGGACCGTCCACCACAGGTCGGCTAGCGAGCTCGGCGTCGTCCACCAGCACCTCCAGCGTCCCGCGCTCGGCGTCGAGGCGGATCAGGTCTCCGTCCCGCACCCGGGCCAACGGGCCACCGGCCGCCGCCTCGGGGGTGACCTGGATGGCGGCGGGGATCTTGCCGGAAGCACCGGACATGCGGCCGTCGGTGACCAGTGCGACCCGGTAACCGCGGTCCATCAGCACGCCCAGCGCGGGGGTGAGTCCGTGCAGCTCGGGCATGCCGTTGGCGCGGGGGCCCTGGTTGCGGATCACCACGACGGTGTCCTGGTCCAGCTCACCGGCCCGGAACGCGGCGGTGAAGGAGGCCTGGTCGGTGAAGACCCGGGCCGGTGCCAGCACGGTGCGGTGCTCGGGCGCGACCGCCGAGATCTTGATGACGGCACGCCCGAGGTTGCCGGAGAGCAGTCGCAGACCACCGTCGGGGGAGAACGGAGCGTCGGTTCCCCGCAGCACGTCGGTGTCCAGGCTGTGGTCGGGTCCGTCCCGCCACACCAACTTTCCATCTTCCAGGAACGGCTCCTGGCGGTAGCGGTCCAGGCCGGGGCCGGCGACGGTGCGCACGTCACGGTGCAGCAGGCCGGCGTCCAGGAGCTGGCCCACGAGGAACTGGATGCCACCGGCGGCGTGGAAGTGGTTGATGTCGGCGCTGCCGTTGGGGTAGACGCGGGCCAGCAACGGCACCACCCGGGAGAGCGCGTCGAAGTCGTCCCAGGTGAGCTGGATTCCCGCCGCGGCGGCGATCGCCGGCAGGTGCATGGTGTGGTTGGTGGAACCACCGGTGGCCAGCAGGGCCACCACCCCGTTGACCACCGCGCGTTCGTCGACGATCTCGGCAATGGGGGTGTACTCGGCGCCGCCGCGGGTCAGCTCGACGACGCGTCGACCGGCGTACTCGGTGAGCGCCCGGCGGAGCGGGGTGCCCGGCTGCACGAAGGTGGCACCGGGCAGGTGCAGCCCCATCACCTCGACGACGAGCTGGTTGGAGTTCGCGGTCCCGTAGAAGGTGCAGGTCCCGGGGGAGTGGTAGGAGGCGGCCTCGGCCTCCAGCAGGTCCTCGCGGGTGGCCTTCCCCTCGGCGTAGAGCTGACGGATACGCGCCTTCTCCTTGTTCGGCAGACCCGAGGGCATGGGACCCGCGGGCACCAGGACGGCTGGCAGGTGACCGAAGGACAACGCGCCGATCAGCAGCCCCGGCACGATCTTGTCGCACACGCCGAGCAGCAGTGCCGCGTCGAACATGTCGTGGGACAGGGCGACACCGGTGGCCATCGCGATCACGTCGCGGCTGAACAGGGAGAGCTCCATCCCGGTGCGGCCCTGGGTGATGCCGTCGCACATGGCGGGCACGCCACCGGCGAACAGGGCCACACCGCCCGCGTCCCGTACCGCGTCCTTGATCCACGCGGGGTACTCGTGCAGGGGCTGGTGGGCCGAGAGCAGGTCGTTGTAGGCCGAGACGATCGCCACCGCGGGCTTGCTGACGCCGCGCAGCGCGAGCTTGTCCGGCCCGGAGCAGGCGGCGAAGCCGTGGGCGAGGTTGCTGCAGGGCATACCGACCCGGGTGGGACCCGCGGCGGCTGCGGCCCGCACTCGTTCGAGGTAGGCCGTCCTGGTGTTCTTGCTCCGCTCGGCGATGCGCTCGGTCACCTCGGCGACCACCGGGTGCAGCTCGGTCATCCCTCGCCTCCTCGTCGACCACAGGTGTGCGGGACCGGCGACGACACTGGCGCCACGGACTGTGCAGCCCCTCACACGGTACGGGACGGATGATCTGGGATCAAAATCGATCCGTGTATCGATTAAGTCCCTGGTGACACCGCCCACTGCCGGATCGGGTGTCATCCAGCCGCTCGGACGACACCGGCCGCACCGACGAGTCGACGTGCCGGGTACGCCCTGCACCGTGACCACGGCGTGGAGCAGGTGCGTGGAACGTGGTGTAGGACATGTCCCCCGTCGGGGCGGGCGACGCACCGGGCGGCCGCTCGTCGCCCCGCCCGGAACGGGACACCCGATGTCGGTGGCCGCCGAGACGGTGGCCCCGCAGCGGTTCGCCGGAGAGGTCAGGCGGCGTGCGGGGGTGTCGCGCGCCGACCACGACACCCCCGCCCGGGCCCTGTGGGCGGCTCCGGCAGGTGAGCCGGGTGCACGGTGTGCCGCCCCGACACCTCAGCCGGCTCAGCCGGGCAGCACACCGCTGGTCAGCAGACCGATCAGGGCCAGGCCCACGACGACACGGTAGATGGCGAAGCCCTTGAAGGAGTGCCGGGTCACGAACCGCAGCAGCCAGGCGACCGAGGCGTAGGCCACGACGAAGGACACCGCGGTGCCGACGACGAGCGGCATGACCAGGTGCGGGTGCCCCAGGGCGTCCCGCACCTCGTAGACCGCACCGGCGGTCATGGCGGGGATGGACAACATGAAGGAGAGCCGGGTCGCGGTGACCCGGTCCAGGTTCAGCAGCAGACCGGTCGAGATGGTCGCCCCGGGCCGGGAGAACCCGGGGAACACCAGGGCCAGGATCTGCGCCGTGCCGACGATCAGCACGTCCTTCATCCGGATGTCGCGCTCCCCGCGCTCGAACCGTGCCCGGTGCTCGGCGAACCACATGAGGGCACTACCGGCCAGCAGGGAACCGGCGACGACCCACAGCGAGGTCATCGGACCGGTGATGAGCCCTTCCAGCAGGACACCGGCGACCACGATGGGGATCGTGGCCAGGATGAGCCACCAGGCCAGCTGATAGTCCCTGGATCGTCGTTCCTCCCGGATCACCAGGCCACGGCCCCAGGCCCGACCCAGCCGGAAGAGATCGCGGATGAAGTGCAGCAGCAGCGCGGCGATCGCACCGGCCTGGACGACGGCGGTGAAGCCGATGACCGACGGCAGGTCGACCGGGATGCCCAGCATCCCCTGGGCGATTCGGAGATGGCCCGTGGAGGAGATGGGTAGGAACTCGGTCAGTCCTTCCAGGGCTCCGAGGATGACGGCTTCCTCGACGTCGATGGCGTGCATCTGCTCCACCTCTCCGCGGACCCGGACGCACCGGCCGCGACACCGCACCCGTTGATCGCGAAAAGATCCTGCAACACGGGGGGAACGGGACCGAGGGCGGGGGCGGGTCCGATCGTCGGTACCGCCCCGCTCCGACCGCTGGACGGCAGGCCGCGGAGGCCACGACGATGATGAACCATGCGCAGACGGTCCCTCGTGGCGATCCTCGCGGTTCTCGGTGGTGTGCTCGCCCTCGCCGGATGCGGCGAGACGGTGGAGTCCCCGCCACAGCAGGCGGTGGGCATCCCACCGGTGTCGATCACCACCACGACACCCCCGCGTCTGGTGCCCGGTTCCCCGACCTACGAACGGATCCGGCAGCGCGGCAAGCTCGTGGTCGGGGTGAGCCCGCAACGGCCTGGCTGGGCGGTCCGGGACACGACGAGCGGGGAGTACACCGGATTCGAGGTGGAGATCGCCCGTCTGCTGGCTCGCGGGCTGGGGGTGGATCCGGACAAGGGTGTGCTGTTCAAGCCACTGCCTCCGAACCTGCGGATCGAGGCGGTGGCCAACGGTGACGTCGATCTGCAGATCGGGGGGATCACCGCCGCCGACGCAGCCGGCGGGCGGGTCGAGCTGGCCGGTCCCTACCTGGTGAGTGCCGAGGGGGAACACCACATCGCGCTTCCGGCGCGGGACCGCGCTCTCCAAGCCAAGATCACCGAGTTGTTGCAGCAGGCGGTCGCCGACGGAAGCTGGCAGCAGGCCTACGACCGCACACTCGCGTCCGTCTCCGGACCGGCCACCCCACCGTCGCTCTCCACGACGGCCACCTCGTCGTCGGTGGCCACCTCCACCTCCTCCTCGGGCTGAAGCACCACCCCGGAAACGGGAAGGCGCCCCGGCGCAGGATCCAGGCCTGCACCGGGGCGCCTTCCGGCACCACGCGAGGAAACCGGTCGGATCTTCGGGCCTAGCCCATCTCGTCGGCCACGGCCGTCGGTGTGGTCGTCGTGGCCGGCTGCTGCACGGCCTGCTCCGGCTTGCCGGCCACCGCGGCCTGTGCCCGCAGTCGGCTGCGCCGGTTGCGCTTCTCCAGGTAGTTGGCCAGCCAGGTGAGCAGCAGGCACATCACGATGTACACCGCGGCCACCACGATGGTGATGGGCACCAGCGGCCGGCCGAACTGGGCGATACCGCCCAGGTACCGCGCGTAGCGCAGCAGCTCCTCGTAGGTGATCAGGAAGCCGAGTGCCGTGTCCTTGAGTAGCACCACGAGCTGGCTGACGACGGCCGGGAGCATGGCTCGCAGCGCCTGCGGGAGCAGGACATTGGTCATCACCTGCGTCTTGCGCATGCCCAGCGCGTAGGCCGCCTCGCTCTGGCCTTTGGGCAGCGAGAGCACGCCGGCGCGGAACACCTCGGCCAGCACCGACCCGTTGTAGAGGGTCAGGCCGAGCACGACCGCCCAGAACGTGCTCATGGAGACCCCGAGGGTGGGCAGGCCGTAGTAGAAGGTGAAGATCAGGACGACCAGCGGGACGGCCCGGAAGAACTCCACCACGGTCGTCGCGGGGCCACGCACCCAGGCGTGGTCCGACAGCCGACCCACGGCGAAGACGGCACCGAAGAGCAGGGCCAGCACCGCACCCACCGCGAACGCCCGCAGCGTGTTGAGCAGCGCCTCCAGCAGCTCCAGCTGCACCTGCTTGTACAGCAGCCACTCCCACATGCGGGCGTCGAACTGCCCGGTGACGTAGAAGCGGTAGACGACGTAGCCGAGCAGTGCGAGCACCACCAGGGTGCCGATCACGCCCAGCAGCATGTTGCGGGCGCGAGCCCGGGGGCCGGGGATGTCGTAGAGGACAGCGCTCATCGGGCCACGCTCCACCGCTTCTCCAGGCTGCGCTGCAGCAGCGTCAGCGGGACGACCAGGATCAGGAAGCCGACGGCGATCCAGAGCAGCCCGATCAGCACGTTCGCACCGCGCTCGGACAGTGCCGGTGTGATGGCTCCCGCCTCGGCGACCGAGAAGCCGGCGGCGACGGTGGTGTTCTTCAACAGAGCGATCATCACGCTGGTCAGCGGAGGCACGACGGAGCGGAGCGCCTGCGGCAGGATCACCTGGCCGAGGATCTGCCCGAAGGTCAGGCCCAGGGCGCGGGCCGCCTCGGCCTGCCCCACCGGCACGGTGTTGATGCCCGAACGCACCACCTCGCAGACGAAGGCCGCGGTGTAGACCGACAGGGCGGTCACCGCCGCCGTGAAGAAGGAGAGCTCGACGATCTTCAGCAGCGGGTAGGCGAAGACGAAGAAGAAGAACACCAGGGTCAGCGGGGTGTTGCGCAGCAGTGTCACGTAGGCGGCACCGGCGGCGCGCAGCACCGGGACCGGGCTGACCCGCATCATGGCCAGTACCGTGCCCAGTACCAGTGAGGCCACTGCCGAGATCACGAACAGCTTGATGGTGTTCAGGAATCCCGGCACGAAGAGGTCGAGGTTGTTGAGCAGGACGTCCATCGGTTTCCCTGCGGGGTCGGCGTGCGGGGCGGTGGCCGCCCGGGTATGACGGCCACCGCCCCGTGACGAGGATCAGTAGCGCTCGAGTGCAGGCGGCGTGGCGGACGCGCCGGACTTGCCGAGCGTGGCGTCGTAGATCTTCTGCCAGGTGCCGTCGTCGATGGCCTGCTGCAGGATGTCGTTCACCTTGTCCCGCAGCGCCTTGTCGTCCTTGGGCAGGCCGATGCCGTACTTCTCCTCGGAGAAGACCTTGCCGACCACCTTGAACTTGTCCGGCTCCTGGGCGGCGTAGCCCATGAGGATGGCGTCGTCGGTGGTCACGGCGTCCACGTTGCCCTGGGCGAGCTGGTCAACGCACTGCGAGTAGTTCTGGAACTCGACGATGTTGTCCGGCTCGGTCAGGCCCTGGGACCGCACCCGCTGGATCGGGGTGGAGCCGGTGACGGAGCAGACCTTCTTGCCCTTGAGGCTCTCCGGGCCGGTGATCGAGTTGTCGTCCTTGCGCACCAGCAGGTCCTGGCCGGCGACGAAGTACGGGCCGGCGAAGGAGATCTGCTGCTTGCGGCTGTCGGTGATCGAGTAGGTGCCGACGTAGTAGTCGATGTCCCCGTTGCTGATGGCCTGCTCACGGGACTGCGACGGGATCGCCTTGTACTCGATCTTGGACTCGTCGAAGCCGAGCTGCGCTGCGACCAGCCGCGCGATCTCGACGTCGAAACCGGAGTACTCGCCGCTGGTCGGGTCCTTGTAGCCCAGCCCCGGCTGGTCCTCCTTGACACCGATGATGACCTTGCCGCGCTGCTTCATCTTGTCGAAGGTCGGGGAGCCCTCGACCGTGACGTTCTGCGCGGCGCTCTGGGACACCACGGGTCCGCTCGAGTCCGGCGAGCCCTCACGCCCGCAGGCCGTGAGGGCGAGGCTGCCGACCAGCAGGCCCACCGCCAGGGTGCGCAGCTTCATCGTTTCTCCCGAATCTTCCTAGATTGCCCGGGCGCGGGTGCGCCACGGAGTGGTGCTCAGTGCGTCAAGATCTTGCCGAGGAAATCCTTCGCGCGGGCGGACTTCGGAGAGGTGAAGAACTCGTCGGGCGTGGTGTCCTCGACGATCTCGCCGTCGGCCATGAACACCACCCGGTTCGCCGCCCGGCGGGCGAATCCCATCTCGTGGGTCACCACGAGCATGGTCATGCCCTCCGCGGCCAGGGTGGTCATCACGTCCAGCACTTCCTGGACCATCTCCGGGTCCAGGGCCGAGGTGGGCTCGTCGAACAACATCACCTTCGGCTTCATCGCCAGGGCACGGGCGATCGCCGCGCGCTGCTGCTGGCCGCCGGACAGCTGTGCGGGGTACTTCTCCGCCTGGTTGGCGATACCCACCCGCTCCAGCAGTTCCATCGCCGTGCGCCGGGCCTGCTCCGGGTTGATCTTGCGGACCTTGATCGGCGCGAGCGTGACGTTCTCGAGAATGGTCTTGTGGGCGAACAGGTTGAACTGCTGGAACACCATGCCCACGTCGGCGCGCAGCCGCGCCAGCTCCTTGCCCTCGGCCGGCAGTGGCTGCCCGTCGACCTCGATGGTGCCCTTGTCGATCGGCTCCAGCCGGTTGATGGTGCGGCACAGCGTCGACTTGCCCGAGCCGGACGGGCCGAGCACCACGACCACCTGCCCCTTGGGCACTTCCAGGTTGACGTTCTTGAGCACGTGCAGCGGCCCGAAGAACTTGTCCACCCCCGACATCCTGATCATCGGGGTGGCCGCGACGGCTGCGGTCATCGAAGTCCTCCTGCGCGGGCAGCGACAGTCCGGTCGGAATGGTCGCGGGGAAACTAGGTGGATTCGGACACGTCAGTCCAGGGTCTTAAGCAAGACTTAACGTCTCAACTTTGTCACAGATACGCTGCGTCACCCGGTAATCACTCGATCGAGATAGGGCGCCGGGTGAACCAACGGGAGGTCCGCGTGCTCGTATTGCTCGTCGAGGACGACTATCGGGTGGCGGAGGCGTTGCAGCCGGCCCTGGCGCGGAACGGCATGACGGTGCGGTGGGTGGCGTCCGGCCGCGCGGCCCTGGAACAGTATCCCGGAGTCGACGTGGTACTGCTCGACCTCGGCCTGCCCGATCTGGACGGGGTGGAGGTCTGCCGGCGGATCCGCGTGGCCAGCGATGTGCCGATCATCGTCGTTTCCGCTCGCGGCGAGGTCGACGACCGTATCCTCGGCCTGCACTCCGGCGCGGACGACTATCTGGTCAAGCCGTACGACGTCGGCGAGCTGGTCGCCAGGGTGCACGCGGTGTGTCGACGCCGTCGTCTCGACACGGAGGGCCCCAGCGGACCGGTGCGTGTCGGGGACGTGGAGATCCACCTCGAACGCCACGAGGTGCTCGTCGGAGGTCGCCCGGTTGCCCTGTCCCGCAAGGAGTTCCAGGTGCTGTCCCTGCTGGCCGGGGCCCGGGGCGCCGTGTGCAGCCGGGACCGCATCGTGGCGGAGGTCTGGGGACGACCCTGGCCCGGGGCCAACCGCACGCTCGACGTGCACATCGCCACGCTGCGCACCAAGCTCGGCCGCCCGGGGCTGGTGCAGACCGTCCGGGGCGTCGGCTACCGACTGGCCGTGGACTGATCTCGTGGGGGTGGCGCCCGGGGGAGGGGTGAGATGCGCAGCCGGCTGCTGGTGATCGTGCTGTCGTTGCTGGCGCTGGTCCTGCTCGGACTCGGCGTCCCGCTGGCACGCAGCATCGCCGGCGCCGCACAACAGGACCTGTTCCTGGACCGACAGGGCGACACCCTGCGGTTCGCCGCCATCGCCCAGCAGCCGCTGGTCGCCGACCGGCCCGAGGAGCACGTCTCGTTGCAGGCCGAGCTGGCCCGTTACGACCAGCTCTACGGTCGCTACGGCGTCGAGGCCGCCGTGGTGGACGCCGACGGTCGGGTCGTCGTCTCCTCCCGGGGCACCTTCGACGTGGACCAGCCCGGGGTGCGTGAGCGCGTCGCCGTGGCCCTGGCCGGGCGCCCCTCCGACCCCTACCCCCTGCTCATGCCGTGGGACGACCGACCGATGGTGCTCGCCGAGCCCGTCGTGGTGGACGGTCGGCCCAGCGGGGCGGCGGTGACGGTCTCCTCCACCGCACACCTGCGCCAGCGGGTGTTGATCTGGTGGCTGGTGCTGCTCGCCCTCGGGCTGGTCGTACTCGGTGTGGGCGCCGCGCTGTTCGCCGTTCCGGTGGTGCGCTGGATCCTCCGCCCGGTGCGCCAGCTCGACCTGGCCGCCGAACAGGCCGCCATCGGGGTGACTCGAGGGCAGCTGCCCGAACCCGTCGGGGTGCGGTCGGGACCGGTCGAGCTGCGCAGGCTGACCGAGTCCTTCGACCGGATGGCCCGCGCCGTCGGCGAGGCGATGGCCGCCCAGCGCATGTTCGTCGCCGACGCCTCACACCAGCTGCGCAACCCGCTCACTGCGTTGCGGCTGCGGCTGCACAACCTGGACGGGCACGTCGCGGACGAGGCCCAGACCCACTACGTGAGCGCGTTGGACGAGGTGGAACGGCTGGGCACGGTGCTCGACGGACTGCTGGCGTTGGCCAGGGCCGAGGGCGGTGTCGGCACCACCGAGCCGGTCGACGTGGACGCCGTGGTGGAGGACCGGCTGGAGGCCTGGGCGGTACTGGCCGAGGACCGGGACGTGCGGCTGCGGCGGGAAGGCGTCCGTGGACTGGCCGTGCTGGCCCCGCACGGCGTGCTGGACACGGTGCTGGACGCGGTGCTGGACAACGCGCTGAAGTTCACCGCACCCGGTACCGACGTGGTGGTCTCGGTGACACCGGTCGTCGAGACGCCCTCGGGGAAACCGGCCGTGGAGGTGGCGGTCCGGGACCACGGTCCGGGGCTGGCGCCCGAGGAACTGTCCCGGGCCACCGGCCGTTTCTGGCGCTCGCCCGCGCACCAGAACATCCCCGGCTCCGGGCTCGGACTGGCCATTGTGCGGGCGTTGCTGGAGCGTTCCGGTGGTGAGCTCCGGCTCGAACTGCCCGGCTGTGGGGCCGGGGCCGGTGCGGGGGAGCAGGGTGGTTCCGCCGCACCGGCGGATCGTGCGACGTCTGCGGGGGCGGAGACCGCCGACGACCCCAGGGGCCTACGGGTGGTGCTGCGGCTGCCCGCCGCCGACCAGGAGGACGCCGACCAGGAGGACGACGAGGCGGACGATCCGACCGGTCGTGACACCCGTGCCGTCAGAGGCGCTGCTCAGCGCTTCTTGACCGACCGGTAGAACCGCTCCGCGCCGGGGTGCAGCGGTACCGGATCGGTGCCGATCGCCGAGCGCAGACCGATGGTGCGGGCGGCCGGGTTGGCGTCGGCCAGGTCGGTCAGGGAGTCGAACAGCCCCCTGGTGAGCGCCTCGGCGACCTCCTCGCGCAGGTCGGCGGGCACCAACAGGAAGTTGCGCACGACCAAGGTGGTGACCGGTTCCCCCAGGGAGTAGGTGGACGCCGGGATGGTGCCCGCGTCGTAGAAGCCGTACTCGCTGCGCAGGACCGTGACCTGGTCCTCCAGGTCCAGCAGGCGGATCGGGACCTCCTTGGACAGGATCAGTCGACGTACCCCGGCGGTGGGCAGGCCGCCCGACCAGAAGAACGCGTCGATCCGGCGTGCCAGCAACGCCTCGATCGAGGCGTTGAGGCCCAACTGCACCGCGAGGACGTCCCGGTCCGGGTCCAGCCCGGCCGCGGCCAGCAACCGTCGCGCGGTCAGCTGCACCCCGGAGTGGGGGGAACCGATGGACACCCGGGTCCCGCGTAGCTCGGGCAGCCGTCGGGCCGGAAGGTCGGCACGCACCACGACGTGGAGGTAGTCGTCGTGCACCCGGGCCAGGGCCTGCAACGGCAGGGCCCCCGGGGCCGGCTCGGCGGCGCTGTCGACCTGGCTGAAGGCCACGTTGGCCTCCCGGTTCCGCAGCTTCGCCACGTTCTCCACCGAGCCGGCCGTGACCAGGACGGTCGGACGGGGGATCCCCAGTCGTGCGGCCCAGGCGTCGGCCAGCACCGAACCGAGGACGTGGTAGACGCCGTCGGTGCTGCCGGTGGCGATGGTCAGGTGCACCCCGTCGAGCCTGCGGGTGCTGCACCCCGCGGTGAGGACGCTCAGAGCCGGCAGGGCGCCGAGCAGTGCCAGAAAACGGCGTCGGACCAGCGGCGGTGAGGCGGACGGAGACACCTGCGCATTGTCCCGCTCGTCCGCCGTACCCTGGGACACTGGACAAGAAGGGGTTGAGAAGTTGTCCCGGACGTACGAGATCCGCACCTACGGATGTCAGATGAACGTGCACGACTCCGAGCGGCTGGCTGGGCTGCTGGAGGAGGCGGGGTACGTGCCTGCCCCCGAGGGCAGCGTGCCCGACGTGGTCGTGTTCAACACCTGTGCGGTCCGGGAGAACGCGGACAACCGGTTGTACGGCAACCTGGGACACCTGCATCCGGTGAAGAAGAAGAACCCGGGGATGCAGATCGCCGTGGGCGGCTGTCTGGCGCAGAAGGACCGCGGCGAGATCGTCAAGCGTGCTCCCTGGGTGGACGTCGTCTTCGGCACGCACAACATCGGTTCGCTGCCGGTGCTGCTGGAGCGGGCACGGCACAACGCCGAGGCCCAGGTGGAGATCCTGGAGTCGCTGGAGGTCTTCCCGTCGACACTGCCGGCGCGCCGGGAGTCGGCCTACTCCGGGTGGGTGTCGATCTCGGTCGGCTGCAACAACACCTGCACGTTCTGCATCGTGCCCTCGTTGCGCGGCCGGGAGAAGGACCGTCGGCCCGGTGAGGTGCTGGCCGAGGTCGAGGCCCTGGTCGCCGAGGGCGTGCTCGAGGTGACCCTGCTGGGACAGAACGTCAACTCCTACGGGGTGGAGTTCGGCGACCGCTACGCGTTCGGCAAGCTGCTGCGTGCCTGTGGGGAGATCGAAGGGCTGGAGCGGCTCCGGTTCACCTCACCGCACCCGCGGGACTTCACCGACGACGTCATCGCGGCCATGGCCGAGACACCCGTGGTGTGCCACCAGCTGCACATGCCGCTGCAGTCCGGCTCGGACCGGGTGCTGAAGGCGATGCGCCGCTCCTACCGCGCCGAGCGCTACCTGTCGATCCTCGACAAGGTGCGGGCGGCGATGCCGGACGCGGCGATCACCACCGACATCATCGTGGGCTTCCCGGGCGAGACCGAGGAGGACTTCCAGGCCACGCTGGACGTGGTGCGGCAGGCGCGGTTCGCCGGGGCGTTCACCTTCCAGTACTCCAAGCGGCCCGGCACCCCCGCCGCCGAGATGGAGAACCAGGTGCCCAAGGAGGTCGTGCAGGAGCGTTATGACCGGCTGGTCGCCCTGCAGGAGGAGATCTCCTGGGAGCTGAACCGGCAGCTGGTCGGGCAGACGCTCGAGGTGCTGGTCGCCGAGGGCGAGGGCCGCAAGGACACCGAGACGCGGCGGATGAGCGGCCGAGCCCGGGACGGGCGTCTGGTCCACTTCACCCCTGTGGGTGACGCGGTGGACCGCGAGATCCGCCCGGGAGACATCGTGCACGTGACGGTCACCTACGGTGCCCCGCACCACCTGGTGGCCGACGGGCCGGTCCAGGCACACCGGCGCACCCGGGCAGGGGACAACTGGGAAGCGGGTGTGCGCCCGAAGACCTCCGGGGTGAGCCTCGGCCTGCCCGGTTTCGGTGCGCCCCCTGCCTCCGCGCCGGCGGTCGGAGGGTGTGCTGCGCAATGAGCCGTACCAGCTCGTCGTCCGGCTCCGAACCGGACCGGAACACCGGGACCCGCCGGGACGGTGCACGTGGGCAGGACCGGGGTCACCGGTCCGAGAGCGGCTCCCGGCGGAACGAGGAGCCGCAGGAGGTCGCGGCGTTGCGTGCCGAGCTGGAGCAGGTCGAGCGCAGGGTGATCAGCGCCATCGACCCCGGGGTGCGGGCGTTGGTCATCGCCGTCGGGGCGTTGGTGTTGTTGCTGGCGGCCGTCCTGCCGTGGGTGGAGTCGGCCCCGGGCTGGGACGTGCTCCTGGGTGCCGCCGAACCGGGACAGCACGTCGGGGTGCTGCCCCGCCTGTTCGCCGGGGCCAGCCTGCTCGGCGGGGTGCTCCTCTCCGCGCTCACGCTGGTGCTGCGCCGCTGGGGACTGGCCTGGGTGTGCGCGCTCGTCTGCTCGGTGGCCACCGTCCTCGGTGTCCTGGCCGTCTGGACCCAGCAGACCTCCGAGGGGCACGTTCCCGGCCCGGGCCCGGGCGCCGGTCTGGTCGTCGCGCTCCTCGCTCAGGCGGTGATCGCCGTGCAGTGGTTGCGGATCGCCTGGTCCCGCCCGTCCTGAACCGTCGCGGTGTGTCTGCCCGGGAACGCCCCGCACGTCCCGTGAACACCGCGGGCCGGGACCAGGGCGACCCTGGTCCCGGCCCGTCCGGTCACCGGTGTCAGCGGTTGGCCACCGCCGCCTCGGCCGCGGCCAGCCACTCCCGCCACTGTGCGGCCTGGGCCTCCGCCTGCTCGGCGCGCTTGATGTCGCCGGCAGCGCGGGCCTTGGCCGCCTGGGCCTCGAACTGTGCGACCCGCTCCCGGAACTGGGCGACCCGGGCGTCGGCCTCGGGGTCGCTGCGGCGCCACTGGGCGTCCACAGCCGCCCGGACCCGCTCCTCGACCGCGCGCAGCCGGCCCTCCAGTTCCCGCACCCGCTCCCGCGGCACCCGGCCGATCTGGTCCCAGCGCTCCTGGATGCGGTAGAGCTGGGCCCGCGCCGCCTCGAGGTCGACCGAGGGGTCGATCTGCTCCGCCTCGGCCAGCAGTTCCTCCTTCAGCCGCGCGTTCTCGGCGAGCTCGGCGTTGCGCTCGCTGAACGCCTCCGCACGGCGGGCGAAGAACCGGTCCTGCGCGGCCCGGAACCGCTGCCACAGCGCGTCGTCGGCCTCCTTGGGCGCCCGGCCGGCGGCCTTCCACTCGGCCATCAACTCGCGGTAGCGGTTGGCGGTCTCGCTCCAGTCGGTGGACTCGGCCAGCTCCTCGGCCTCGGCCACGATCTCCTGCTTGCGCGCCTTCGCCGCAGCCCGCTGCCGGTCCAGCTCGGCGAAGTGGGAGCCGCGACGCCGGTTGAAGGCGTCCCGTGCCTTGGTGAACCGCCGCCACAGCTGCTCGTCGGTCTTGCGGTCCACCCCGCGGATGGTCTTCCACTCCTCCAACATGGCTCGGAGCCGGTCGCCGGCCGCCTTCCACTGCGTGGACTCGGCCGCGATCTGTTCGGCCTCCTCGACCAGCGCCTGCTTGCGCGCGACCGCCTCGGCCCGCGCCTGCTCCCTGGCCGCCTTCGCCGTCTCCACCGCATGCTCGGCCAGCGCCACCACGTGGTCGGCCCGTGCGACGAGCGCCGCCAGGTCACCCACCACGGCGGCGTCGTCCAGACCCTCACGCAGGTGCTTGGCACTGGCCAACGCCTGCTTCGGATCCCCGGCGCCGGAGGTGATGCGCGTTTCCAGCAGTTCCACCTCGGTGCGCAGGTCGTCGAACTTCCGCGCGTAGTGGACCAATCCCTCGGCAGGATCGCCCGCCTGCCAGGAGCCGACCACGCGCTCGCCCTCCGCGGTGCGCACGTACACCGTGCCGTCGGCGTCGACCCGCCCCCAGCGAGCGGGGTCGCTCAACGCAGCCGGCACGTGGGGTGCCGGCTGGCCCCCGGAATGCTGGACGCCCGTCTGATGCCCCTCGGTGTCCCTCGCCACGGTCTCCGGGGTCGTTCCCTGCTCGGTCATCGCCGGCTTCCTCCTCGCTGCCCGCCTCGTGTCCGCGTCGTGTGCTCGCGGACGCCCCGCTCTGGCGGGGCCCAGCAACTGGGGATGCACTCCTCACCCATCATCCCCGCGCGCGCATTCAAACAGGTGAGGCGGCGCATCGGTACTCCAAGGGGGGAACCAACGCCCGTCGGTTGCGATCGGACACCGTTAGCCTGCGCAGTGTGATCATCCGTGTCGCGGTCGTCCCACACCCCCCGCTGTTGGTCCCTGAGCTGGTCACCGGCGCTGTCGGAGCGACCGAACCGGTGCGCTCGGCCTGCGTGGCCGCCGCACGGCGCCTGGCGGAGGCCACACCGGACTGGATCGCGGTGGCGGTCGACCCGGCGGGCCCGGCGGTGGTCGAGCCGGAGCGGACCGGCACCTTCCGGGGGTTCGGTCGGGACGTACGGGTGAGTCTGGCCGAGGGGACGGCGGTGTCACGACCGGACCCCGAGCTGCCACTGCCCGCCCTGGTCGCGGGCTGGCTGCGCGGACAGGTCGGCGCCCGCCGGGTGCAGGTGCACCTGCTCGCCCCGGACACCCCGGTGGAGGAGTGCCGCAGCTGGGGTGAACGTCTGGTACGTGAGCAGACCGGCCCGGTGGGTCTGTTGGTGCTGGGCGACGGCTCGGCGCGTCATCCGGACCGTGCTCCCGGCCGTCCCGACGAGCGCGCCCCGGCCTTCGACGCGGCGGTGGGGGAGGCCCTGGAGCGCCCCGATCCCGAGGCGCTGCTCGCGCTGGACCCCGCCCTGGCCGAGGAACTGACCGTGGTCGGCCGGGCCGCCTGGCAGGCCCTGGCCGGGGCGGTGCTGGCCGAAGACCGTCGGTGGCGGGCCGAGCTGCTGTACTCGGCCGCACCCTTCGGGGTGGGCTACCACGTGGCGGTGTGGGACCCCGTGACCGGTGCTGCCACGTAACCTGACCGCCGTGATGGCTGCCCCGCTGCGTCCGGTCGCCGTGGTCGGACCCACTGCGACCGGGAAGTCCGATCTCGGTGTGGAACTGGCCCTCCGCCTGGGCGGTGAGGTCGTCAATGCCGACGCGATGCAGCTCTACCGCGGCATGGACATCGGCACGGCCAAGCTCACCGAGGCCGAGCGGCGTGGTGTCCCGCACCACCTGCTGGACGTGCTGGACGTGACCGAGACCGCCTCCGTGGCCGCCTATCAGCGCCAGGCGCGGCACACCGTGGAGCGGCTGCTGGACGCCGGGAAGGTGCCGATCCTGGTGGGCGGATCCGGACTGTACGTGCAGGCTGTGCTGGACGACCTGGAGTTCCCCGGCACCGACCCGGCGGTGCGAGCGCGGTTGGAGGCCGAGCTGGCCGAGGTCGGCCCGGCGGTGCTGCACGCCCGGCTCACCCGGGTGGACCCGAAGGCGGCGGCCGCGATCCTGCCGAGCAACGGGCGGCGCATCGTCCGTGCCCTGGAGGTCGTGGAGATCACCGGACGGCCGTTCTCGGCGACGATGCCGCAGCCGGGACCGGCGCGCTACGGCACCGTGCTGATCGGGGTGGACCGGGACCGGGACGAGCTCGACGAACGGGTGGACCGGCGGGTGGATCGGATGTTCGCCCACGGCCTGGTGGAGGAGGTGCGGCGACTGGAGGCGGCCGGGCTGCGCCGGGGCCGCACCGCGTCCCGTGCCCTGGGCTACCAGCAGGTGCTGGCCGCGTTCGACGGCGCCTACGACCTGCGGACCGCCGCCGCCGAGACGGCGCGAGCCACCCGACGGTTCGTCCGGCGCCAGCGGTCCTGGTTCCGACGGGACCACCGGATCACCTGGCTGGACGGGGCCCGCCCCGACCTGGTCGACGCCGCGCTGGACCTGGTGGGCGCACCCGTTCGGTAAGGGCGGGACGTCGGGCCGGGTGGCGGTCCGTACGCTTTCCCCGTGGGCGGAGTGCGGTTCCTCAAGGGGCACGGTACGGAGAACGACTTCGTGCTGCTCCCCGACCCGGACGGTGAGCTGGAGCTGACCGAGCGTCGGGTGCGTGCCCTGTGCGACCGCAGGCGTGGGCTGGGCGCGGACGGGGTACTGCGTGTCGTGCGCGCGAACCGGGTACCGGACGCCCCCCGCGACGTGGACCCGACGAGCTGGTTCATGGACTACCGCAACGCCGACGGCTCCGTGGTGGAGATGTGCGGCAACGGGGTCCGGGTCTTCGCCACCTACCTGGTGCGGGCGGGACTGGCCGAACCGGGCGAGGTGGTGGTGGGCACCCGTGCCGGGGCACGGCCCACCGTGGTGCACCCGGACGGCTCGGTGACCGTGCAGATGGGTCCGGTCCGCGTCCACGGCAGCTCCACCGCCACGTTCGGCGGGCGGTCGTTCCCCGGGGTGGCGGTCGACGTGGGTAACCCGCACCTGGCGTGTGTGACCGAGACGGACGTCACCGGACTGGACCTGGACACGCCACCCGGGTACGACCTGGCGGTGTTCCCGCACGGGGTGAACGTCGAGGTCGTCAACGTCCTGGCTCCGGACCGGCTGCGGATGCGGGTGCACGAACGTGGGGTGGGGGAGACCCGGTCCTGCGGCACCGGCACGGTCGCCGCGGTGGCCGCCGCGTTGCACCTGGCCGGCCGGGAACGTGGGCGGTGCACCGTGGAGGTGCCCGGCGGGGTGCTCCGGGTCGAGGTCGACGGGGCACGTGGCAGCACGCTGACCGGGCCGGCGGTACTGGTGGCCGAGGGTGAGCTGAGCGCGTCCTGGTGGTCCTGGGCGGACCACCAGGAGTGAACCGCCGGGGTCGGGTCAGGCTTCCGTGGTGACCTCCGACCGGTCTTGGGGAAGGTCACGCATCCCGCGCAGCGGGGAGGTCAGGAGCCAGACCAGGGCGAGGAAGGAACCGGCCGCCGCCACCCAGAGCGCGCCGCGCACGCTCAGCCACTCGCCGAGCACACCGCCGAACAGGCTGCCCAGGGGCAGGACGCCCCACACCAGGAAGCGGATGCTGGCGTTCATCCGGCCCAGCAGGTGGTCGGGACAGATGGTCTGCCGGAAGCTGACCTGGGCCACGTTGTAGACCACCCCGCCGTAGGTGTTGGTGAGCAGGGCCAGTCCCGCGAGGACGGCTGCCCAGCCGGGCCGGGCAAGGGGGAGCAGGAGCCCGAACGGCAGGGTGACGAGCATGACGAGCCAGATGGTGCGGGCCTGCCCGAAGGTACGGCTCCACCACGTGGCGGTGAACGCTCCCAGGAAACTGCCCACCCCGGTGCACGCCAGCACCGCACCGACCGCGCTCTCGGACAGTCCCAGTTCGCGGGACAGGAACAGCACGAGGAGTGCCGTACTGATCGACCCGAAGAAGTTGAGCGACGCCGTGCACGCGGTGATCGCCCGGAGCAGCGGGTTGCCCAGGACGAAACGCAGGCCCTCCCCGATCTCCGTGCGCAATCGTGCGCCCGCGGGGCGGGTCGGTGCCTGCTCGGGGGCGCGGATCCGCCACAGGAACAGCGCCGAGAGCAGATAGCCGAACCCGGTGATCAGGACGGCGTTGGCCGCGCTGACGAGTTGGACGATCCCCCCGCCCAGCGCCGGGCCGGAGACCTGGGCCACCGCCCGGCTCGTCTCCAGCTTCGCGTTGCCCTCGACCAGGTGTTCCCGCCCGACCAGCGTGGGCAGGTAGGACTGGTAGGCGACGTCGAAGAACACCGTGAGCACCCCGGTCAGCAGTGCCACCAGCAGCAGGTGGGGCAGGGTGAGCACGTCGAACCACCAGGCGAGGGGCACGCTGGCCAGCAGGAGGGCACGGCCCAGGTCGGCCCGCAGCATCAGCGGCCGCCGCCGCATGCGGTCCACCCAGGCGCCGGCGGGCAGGCCGATCAGCAGGAAGGCGACGGTCTCCGCGGCGGAGAGCAGACCCATCTCGAAGGGGGTGGCGGCCAGCGCTCCCACCGCGACGAGTGGCAGGGCGACGTGGCTGATCGAGGTGCCGAACTGGCTGACGGTCTCGCCCGCCCACAGTTGCCGGAAGTCGCGGTGTCTCCACAGGGAGCCTCGGATCACGGGCACACCCTGCCGCAACCGATTGGAAACAGTCAATCACTCGGGTCGTCCACGTCCGGACGCGTGCCGGTGGCTTCTACCCTGAGGGCGTGGTTGACAACGAGCCGCCCGGTGAACTCCGGCCGCGGTCGAGGCGGCCCGCCACCGAGGCCGAGGCCGCCACCTTGGCCTCCGCGATACGGCTGCGGATCATCCGGTTGACCCACCACGAAGCGCTGACCAACAGGGAGATCGCCGAACGGCTCGGCCGTGATCCGGCGACCACGCTGCACCACGTGCGCCGCCTCGTCGACCACGGTTTCCTCAGGGCCTTGCCGCCCCGGCGTGGCCGGCGCGGATCCCGGGAGATCCCCTATCGGTCCACCGGGTTGTCCTGGTGGCTGGAGGACATGGGGAACTTCTCGCTCCCGGTGCGGGAAGCCGTCCTGGAGGCGTTCCTGTCCGAGGTCGCCGAGGTCGGCACCGGTGATCTGGAACAGAGCAGGCTGGTGCTGCGTTTGGACGAGGCGGGACTGGACGAACTGCGGCGGCGTCTCCACGACCTGCTCGACGAGTTCGCGGCTCGGCCGTCCGATCCCGACGGGCGCTCGGTAGCGGTCTACCTGGCGCTGTATCCGACCGGATGAGCCCGCGCGGAGGGCAGACGCCACGCCTCCGCCGGTGGTACGGAAAACCGCTGGCGTGGCGTGGGACCATGGAAGGCAAATGACCAGAGCATCCAACGACCGCCTCGGGCTCGCCGACGAGCTCGAGCCGGATGACGTCCGCCGCGACGAGCAGGGGCTGTCCGTTGGCGAGCTGGAGCTCGCCGAACGTGCGGCCCTCCGCCGTGTGGCCGGGCTGTCCACCGAACTCACCGACATCACCGAGGTCGAGTACCGCCGGCTCCGGCTCGAGCGCGTGGTGTTGGTCGGGGTGTGGACCGACGGGGACGCCGCGGACGCGGAGGCGTCACTGACCGAGCTGGCCCGGCTCGCCGAGACTGCCGGTTCCCAGGTGCTCGAGGGGATCATCCAGCGGCGCCACCGTCCGGATCCGGCGACCTACATCGGCTCGGGCAAGGTGAACGAGCTGCGTGACATCGTGGTCGCCACCGGCGCGGACACCGTGATCTGCGACGGTGAGCTCTCCCCGGGCCAGCTGCGGCAGCTCGAGGAGAAGCTCAAGGTCAAGGTGATCGACCGCACCGCGCTGATCCTGGACATCTTCGCCCAGCACGCCCGCTCCAGGGAGGGCAAGGCCCAGGTGGAGCTGGCGCAGCTGCAGTACTTGCTGCCCCGGCTGCGGGGTTGGGGCGAGGCGATGTCCCGTCAGGCCGGTGGCCGGGTCGGTGCCGGAGGCGGCGGTGTGGGTCTGCGTGGCCCCGGTGAGACCAAGCTGGAGACCGACCGACGGCGCATCTACAAGCGGATGGCCAAGCTGCGCCGGGAGATCGCCGCGATGCGGCGGATCCGGGAGACCAAGCGTGGCCGCCGCACCGCCAACGCGGTGCCCAGCGTGGCGATCGCCGGATACACCAACGCCGGCAAGTCCAGTCTGCTCAACGCGCTCACCGGCGCGGGCGTGCTGGTGGAGAACGCGCTGTTCGCCACCCTGGATCCGACGACCCGTCGTGCCACGACCCCGGACGGCCAGGTCTTCACACTGACCGACACCGTGGGGTTCGTGCAGCACCTGCCGCACCAGCTGGTGGAGGCCTTCCGCTCCACCCTGGAGGAGGTCGCCGAGGCCGATGTGCTGCTGCACGTGGTGGACGGCTCCGACCCCATGCCCGAGCGTCAGGTGTCCGCGGTGCGGAAGGTGCTCGCGGAGATCGCCGAGGAGCGCGACACCCCGCTGCCACCCGAGCTGCTGGTGGTGAACAAGGTCGACGCGGTCGACCCGGTGGCGATGGCCCGACTGCGCCACCTGATGCCCGACGCGGTGTTCGTCTCGGCGCGCACCAGGGAGGGCATCCCGGAACTGCAGCGCCGGATCGCCGAACTGCTGCCGCGGCCGGAGGTGACGGTCGACGTGCTCGTGCCGTACACCCGCGGTGAGGTGGTGGCCCGCGTGCACAACGAAGGCCAGGTGCTGTCGGAGGAGCACACGGCCGAGGGCACCCAGTTGCGGGCACGGGTCCGCCCCGACCTGGCCGGACTGCTCGGCCAGTTCGCCGTCAGTCGATGAGCGGTGGCCGCCTGGGGCACACTGGGAGCGATGATCTTCCGACGTCGGCGTTCCTGGACCGTGCGGCTCGCCCTGGCGGCAGTGGTCGTCCTGGCATCACCGGGTGTGGCAGGGGGAGAACCGCCACATCCGGTCGACCTGTGTCGGGTACAGGACCAGCGACTCGCCGAGCTGTCCGGTCTGGCTTCCGACGGCCGGCAGTGGTACGCCGTGTCCGACGGTGGTGACCGGATCCAGGTGCTGGTGCTGGACCGGGACTGCACCGTGCGTCGGGTGATCACCGCCGATGTCGACCCGTACGACGTGGAGGATCTCGCGCGGGCCCCTGACGGCACGCTGTGGCTGGCCGACACCGGGGACAACCGCAAGCAACGGGAGACGGTGGCCCTGCACGTGGTGTCCCCGAACGGGAACACCACGTTGTACCGCCTCACCTATCCGGACGGTCCGCACGACGCCGAGGCGTTGCTCCTGGGCGCGGACGGCACGCCCTACCTGGTCACCAAACAGCCTCTCGGCGGGGCCAAGGTGTACCGACCGGCCCGGCCGTTGACCAGCCCGGGACCGACTCCCCTGGAGCGGGTCGCCACGGTGTGGCTCGGCCCCACGGACACACCCGGGGGACCGGTGGCGAACGCCGTGGGCTCCCGGGTGGTCACCGGTGGTGCGGTGAGTGCGGACGGCACGGTGGTCGCCCTGCGCACCTACACCGACGCGTACCTGTTTCCCGCGCCCGACAAGGACGTGGTCGCCGCGCTGGCGCGGGAACCGGTGCGTGTTCCCCTGCCGAACGAACAGCAGGGCGAGGCGATCGCGTTCGAACCGGACGGCACACTGCTGTCGGCGTCCGAGGGACTGCAGCCGATACGCGCGGTGCCCCACGCCACCCAACTGGTGGCGGACCGGATGAACCAGCAGGAGACGACCGCGAACGAACAGACCCCGGCTCCTGGGTCTCCGGCGGTGCGGGACGAGACGGAGGGGGTCGGTGCGGGCGACGCGGGGACGATCGACTCCTGGCGGGCGTGGGGCGTCGCTGGTGTGGCGGCTGCGTTGACGATCGTGGTGCTGGGCAGACGACGTCGCCGGCGGCGCAGCTGAGCCCACGGGAGAGCGGACGGACGCCTTTCCGTTCGGGGCGTGGGTGTCGGAGTGCGCCCATGCTCCGGCCGGCGGACACGGTCCGGGTGACGGTGCCGTCCTGCCCCGGCCGGAGTGGATCAGAGCTTGCGCAGCACGGCGACCACACGCCCCAGGATGGACGCCTCGTCGCCGAGGATCGGTTCGTAGAGGGGGTTGTGCGGCATCAGCCACACGTGCCCGTCCCGTCGCTTGAACGTCTTCACGGTGGCCTCGCCGTCGATCATCGCGGCGACGATGTCACCGTTCTCGGCGGTGGACTGTTGGCGTACCACCACCCAGTCCCCGTCCATGATCGCGGCGCCGACCATCGAGTCGCCGACGACCCTCAGCAGGAAGAGCGAGCCCTCGCCCACGATCTCCCGTGGCAGGGGGAAGACGTCCTCGATGTCCTGTTCCGCCAGGATCGGGCCGCCCGCGGCGATGCGACCGACGACCGGGACGTAGGCGGGAGCGCTGTGCTGGTCGGCCTCCGCCGTGGGGGAGCGGGTGTCGACCTCGGGGGGGACGATACCCACGGCTCGTGGTCGGTTGGGGTCCTTGCGCAGGTAGCCCTTACGGACGAGTGCGCCGAGCTGGTAGGCCACCGACGAGGTCGAGGTGAGGCCGACGGCCTCGCCGATCTCCCGGATGCTCGGCGGGTAGCCGTGACGCTCCTGCCAGTCCCGGATGACCTCCAGCACACGGCGCTGCCGGGGGGTCAACGCGGCCAGCGTTCCGGTGTCCCCCGAGGGGAGGACGCCCACCCTGGTGTCGGCGGCGTTCCGCGCGCCCCTGCGCCCCCGGCCGCCGGTCCCGGCGTCCGTGGAGCTGGTCGCGCCTCTCAGGCCCTTCTGCCTGCCTGCCACTGCGCCGCCTCCTGACTGGTTCGCAGCCCTGCTGTGGTCTTCGGAATCACGTTAGTCGGGGGATCGGCGGAAATCAAACACCTGTTCGAACAGTACGCGATCGGGGTCTCACCTTCCATCCGGTCCGGTACTAGACATTCACGCGGTACTTCCTCGAACATGTGTTCGATTTCGAGGTCCGGGTGTGGTGGAGCCGGTTGTGGGGCGTCGGTGCCCCGTTCCGAGGGCGTTCTGCAGGTCGGGTTGTCGGGAGGTGCGATGACGGTCGACGTGTCGAGGCGGGTGCGGGTGGTGTTGCACGCCCCGTCCTGTCGGCGAGGAAGGGGGCGCGGCGGGGAGCAGCGGGAAGCGGGGGAGATGGTCGCCGCCGGGCGGTCGCCCCGGTGGCTCGGTCCCTCGTGCGCGGTGGGTGCGCGACACCAGGCGGGAGCACCCCAGAGGGTGATCCTGCGGCCCGTTCGGCGCGTGGGACCGCAGCCCGGGGAGGGGGCGGGTGGCGCGCCCCGAGTACGGGTGTTGTGGCGGCCGCAGGTGGAGCGCCTGTGTGTGGGGCGGAACGTCGTGTTCTGTCGGGTACGTGCGGACTCCTCCGAGGGGTGGCTCTTGCTGGCGGTGGGTCTGGCGGCCTTCCTGACCGTTCTCGGGTTCGGACTGCTGGCCCGGGTGGCACCTCCAGAGGAGGTGGTGCCCGCCACGGTGGTGCCGATCGAGGTGCGGTCGGGGGAGTCGTCGTGGGGGCCGGTGGAGTGACCGGGGGTGGAGGGCGGACCGGGCGGGGTCATGCGGTGGGCCGTGGGCTCGCTCACCTGGACGGGGAGGAGGCGCCCCGGGTGTGTGATGCCGACGCCGTGCGGCCGGTGAGGCTGGCCGATCGGGGTCGTGTCCCCCGTTCCCGGGGGTGGTTACGCCTGGGGGTGAGGTGGACGGTGCCCGTCGGGTCCGGTTGCGTCACCGCGATGAGCAGTCGGTTTGCGTGATCGTGGGTGGAGGCATACGGTCTACACACAACATCTAGTGGTTACATCGCTGTAGTTACTCCACAGGTTGGGTTTCGGGGCGTGGTGTCTCCTCCACGCGCCGTGGTTGGTGGCGCCTGGGGAGACACAGTCGAGCGAAGCTGGAAGGGGTGATTCCGAGTGCGGTGCCCGTTCTGCCGACACTCCGACTCCCGTGTGGTCGACTCGCGGGAGGTCGACGAGGGGCAGGCGATCCGGCGCCGGCGCTCGTGTCCCCAGTGCGGTCGACGCTTCACCACCGTGGAGGAGGCGGTGCTGGCCGTGGTGAAGCGGTCCGGGGTGACCGAGCCGTTCAGTCGGGACAAGGTGGTGCGCGGCGTGCGCCGGGCCTGCCAGGGGCGGCCGGTCGACGAGGACGCCCTCCAGCAACTGGCCCAGCGGGTGGAGGAAGCCATCCGCGCGACCGGCTGTGCGGAGATTCCCAGTCACGAGGTCGGCCTGGCGATCCTGGGGCCGCTGCGTGAGCTGGACGAGGTGGCCTACCTCCGGTTCGCCAGCGTGTACCGGTCGTTCTCCTCGGTCGAGGACTTCGAGAAGGAGATCGCCAATCTGCGGGCGGCGCGGGCTGCCAAGGCCGCGCCGCCGGACGCCGACAACTGACCGGGCAGCATCCGACCGCCGTTCCACCAGCACCGGCCCGGGTTCCGGTGCGGGTGTGGCATGGCGGAACACGGCCAGAGCCAGCCGGAGCGATCAGCAGACGACGCACCGGACCGCACCGGACGGGGTGACCGGACGGGGCCGAGTTGCGATGAAGCAGCCAGTGTGAGCAGCAACAAGGGAGAGAGACAGGTCATGACCGAGACCGTCGGGAGTACGACCGCCGGCGCGGGGGAGTCAGCGACCCCGGGTGGTACCGCGGTCGGTAAGCGCAAGTCGGGCAAGCGGGGTGCTGGTCTGCGCATCGAGCGGGTCTTCACCACGGAGGGCGTCCACCCCTACGACCAGGTGAACTGGGAACGTCGCGACGTGGTGATGACCAACTGGCGCGACGGCTCGGTGAACTTCGAGCAGCGTGGCGTGGAGTTCCCCGACTTCTGGTCGGTGAACGCGGTCAACATCGTCACCAGCAAGTACTTCCGTGGCGCGGTGGGCACGCCGCAGCGGGAGAACAGCCTCAAGCAGCTGATCGACCGTGTGGTGAAGACCTACGTCAAGGCGGGGCTGGAGCACGGGTACTTCGCCACCGACGCCGACGCGGAGATCTTCGAGCACGAGCTGACCTGGATGCTGGTACACCAGGTGTTCAGCTTCAACTCGCCGGTGTGGTTCAACGTCGGCACCTCGTCCCCGCAGCAGGTGAGTGCCTGCTTCATCCTGTCGGTGGACGACACCATGGAGTCGATCCTCGACTGGTACAAGGAGGAGGGGCTGATCTTCAAGGGCGGCTCCGGTGCCGGGGTGAACCTGTCCCGGATCCGCTCGTCCAAGGAGTTGCTGTCCTCCGGTGGCAACGCCTCCGGACCGGTGTCGTTCATGCGGGGTGCGGACGCCTCCGCCGGCACCATCAAGTCCGGTGGTGCCACCCGGCGGGCCGCCAAGATGGTCATCCTCGACGTGGACCACCCGGACATCGAGGAGTTCATCGAGACCAAGGCGCGCGAGGAGGAGAAGATCCGCGTCCTCCGCGATGCCGGGTTCGACATGGACCTGGGTGGCAAGGACATCACCAGCGTCCAGTACCAGAACGCCAACAACTCGGTGCGCGTGTCCGACGAGTTCATGCGTGCCGTGGAGAACGGCGGCACGTTCGGCCTGCGGGCCCGCACCACCGGCGAGGTCATCGAGAAGGTCGACGCCAAGACCCTGTTCCGCAAGATCGCCCAGGCGGCCTGGGAGTGCGCCGACCCCGGCATCCAGTACGACGACACGATCAACGACTGGCACACCTGCCCCGAGTCCGGGCGGATCACCGCGTCCAACCCGTGCTCGGAGTACATGCACCTGGACAACTCCAGCTGCAACCTCGCGTCGCTGAACCTGATGAAGTTCCTGCGCGAGGACGGCACCTTCGACGGTGAGACCTTCGCCAAGGCGGTCGAGCTGGTCATCACGGCGATGGACATCTCGATCTGCTTCGCCGACTTCCCGACCGCCGCGATCGGTGAGACCAGCAGGAAGTTCCGTCAGCTCGGTATCGGTTACGCCAACCTCGGTGCCCTGCTGATGGCCACCGGGCACGCCTACGACTCCGACGGCGGACGTGCCCTGGCGGCGGCGATCACCTCGCTGATGACCGCCACCGCTTACAAGCGGTCGGCCGAGCTGGCCGCCGTGGTGGGGCCGTACGAGGGCTACGCCCGCAACGCCGAGGCGCACAAGCGGGTGATGCGCAAGCACGTGGCGGCCAACGACCTGGTGCGCACCTACAACCGCAACGACGGCGCGGTGCACAAGCTGGCCACCAAGGCCTGGAAGGAGTGCCTGGAGCTCGGCGAGCGCAACGGGTGGCGCAACGCCCAGGCCAGTGTGCTGGCCCCGACCGGCACCATCGGCCTGATGATGGACTGCGACACCACCGGTATCGAGCCGGACCTGGCGCTGGTCAAGTTCAAGAAGCTGGTCGGCGGCGGCTCGATGCAGATCGTCAACCAGACGGTGCCGCGCGCGCTCAAGGCGCTCAACTACGCCGACGAGCAGATCGAGGCCATCGTCGAGTACATCTCCGAGCACGGCCACGTGGTGGGCGCGCCCGGCCTGAAGCCCGAGCACTACGAGGTGTTCGACTGCGCCATGGGTGAGCGGTCCATCGCCCCGATGGGGCACGTGCGGATGATGGCCGCGGTGCAGCCGTTCATCTCCGGTGCCATCTCCAAGACGGTGAACATGCCGGAGTCGGCCACCGTCGAGGACGTGGAGGAGATCTACTTCCAGGGCTGGAAGCTCGGGCTGAAGGCACTGGCGATCTACCGCGACAACTGCAAGGTCGGCCAGCCGCTCTCCGCGGCGAAGAAGAAGACGGAGAGCAAGACCCCCGAGCCCGTGGTGGAGTACCGCCCGGTGCGCAAGCGGCTGCCGAAGAAGCGGCCGAGCCAGACGCTGTCCTTCACCGTGGGCGGGGCCGAGGGGTACCTGCACGCCGGATCCTACCCGGACGACGGCCTGGGCGAGATCTTCGTCAAGCTGGGCAAGCAGGGCTCGACGCTGGCCGGCGTCATGGACGCCTTCTCGATGTCCATCTCGGTGGGTCTGCAGTACGGCATCCCGCTGGAGTTCTACGTCTCGAAGTTCATGAACCTGCGCTTCGAGCCGGCCGGGATGACCGACGACCCGGACATCCGGTTCGCCACCAGCGTGCTGGACTACCTGTTCCGGCGACTCGCGCTGGACTACCTGCCGTACGAGAAGCGGGCCCAGCTCGGCATCTTCACCGCCGCCGAGCGCGCCGCCCAGCTCAACGGCGAGTCCAACGGTGAGACCGTCGACCTGGAGAGCCTGCGGGCCGGCGTGGACGCAAGCCCCCAACCGGCCGTGGAGAGCAGTGACCGACCGGAGCCGACGGAGGAGCCGAAGGTCGGCAGCTCGACTGAGCTGCTGGAGTGGCGTACCGGCAAGGCCGCGGACGCCCCGCTGTGCCTGACCTGCGGTACCAAGATGCGGCCCGCCGGTTCCTGCTACGTCTGCGAGGGGTGCGGCTCCACCTCCGGCTGCAGCTGAGTCGGCGGGAAACCACGCCGGTGGGGCCGGTGAGGGACCGGCCCGATGCGGCGGACACGGGTGAAGCGGGGGAGCCGACCTCGTGTCGGCTCCTCCGACCGTGTTCGCGGGTCCCAGCTTCGTTTCGGCCCTAGCGAGCGGACACCGAGGACCGGCCGGCCCCGCCACCGGTACCGCGCGGTGACACGCAGGACGGAGCCGAGGTGTACCCCGACCGTGGTGGTCGTCCCGACGGTGGCGTGCGACCATCCCGTGGATGTCTCCGCAGCGGAGATACCGGGCGTTCGTCTCCCTCACCGGGCTGGCTCTCGGCGATGCCCTTGGTGGGCTGATCGCCGTCCCGGCAGATCACCCGACCGTGGTGGAACGTCGGCTTCCGCCGGCTCCCTGGCCGTGGAGCGACGACACCGAGATGGCGTGCTCGGTGTATCGGGTGCTCACCCGACACGGGCGAGTCGACCAGGACGCGTTGGCGGCGAGTTTCGCCGAGCACCACGACTGCAACCGCAACTACGGCATGTCCGTCGGTCGGGTGTTGCACCAGGTGCGGGACGGGGCTCCTTGGCGCCGGCTGGCACACGAGATGTTCGGTGGGCAGGGTTCGTACGGCAACGGCGGGGCCATGCGTGTCGCTCCCCTGGGTGCCTGGTTCGCCGACGACCCGACGTGGGCCGCACAGGAGGCGGCGCTGTCCGCCCAGGTGACGCACACCCATCCCGAGGGTGTGGCCGGAGCCGTGGCCGTGGCGGTCGCCGCCGCCCTGGCGGCGTCCCCGACGCCACCCGGGTCCGCGGTCGAGTTCCTGGACGCTGTGCTGCGACACACCCCGCCCGGCCAGGTGCACCAGGGCGTCCGAGCAGCACTCGACCTGGTCGGCCATCCCGGCGAGCGACATGTCGCCGCGGTGCTCGGTACCGGGCGGGAGGTGAGCGCCCAGGACACCGTCCCCCTGGCGTTGTGGATCGCCGCCCGTCATCTCGGTTCCTTCGAGGAGGCGGTCTGGGCGGCGGTCCGGCTGGCCGAGGACGTCGACACGGTGGCCGCCATCGTCGGTGGTGTCGTCGCGGCCCGGGTGGGTCCGGCGGGACTGCCGGAGAGCTGGCTGCAGGCGTGTGAGCCGCCGCCTCCCTGGGCGTGTGGGCTCGGAGGCGCCTGACGGGTGCTTCTCGGCGTCCGAGCTGGTGCGCCCGGCTGACCTGCTGTTCCCCGGATCGGGGGAAGTTCCTGGCCCCGGAACGGGGGGATCCCTCTACCTGTTCGGACGTGGCAGCCGGCACACTTCAGTCGATGACTGCCACACGTAGCGCCCTGCCGCTGTTCCTGTCCGTGGCTGCTCGGTATCCGGCTGTGATCGGTGCTGTGCTGCCGAGTTCCTCGCGGCTGGCCCGCAGACTCGCCTCGGTGGTGCCCAGCGCCGGCGACCCGGTGGTCGTTGAGCTCGGAGCGGGAACCGGATCGGTGACCCACTGGATCCGACGGCGGCTGGCCGGTCGGGGTCGGCACATCGCCGTGGAACTGAACAGTGAGCTCGCGGAGTTCCTGCGCAGGGCCCACCCCGGACTGGAGGTGGTGCACGGGGATGCGGCCGACCTCGGTCAGATCCTCGCCGACCGCGGTCTGCAGCGGGTCGACGCCGTGGTCGGCGGGCTGCCCTGGGCGCTGATCGGGCCCGAGGGGCAGAAACGGATCCTGAGCCAGGCGGCGAGGGCACTGTGTGCCCACGGGGCGTTCACCACCTTCGCCTATCTGCACGCCCTGCCACTGGGTGGTGCGCGCCGGTTCCGCGCCCTGCTGGAGAGCACCTTCGACGAGGTGCTGCCCACCCGCGTGGTGTGGCGGAACATCCCGCCGGCGATCACGTACGTGTGTCGACGCCCTCTGCACGGCCAGGAGAACGGCGCGCCCTGCTCGGAGCGCCGTGGTCGACCTTCGGCGGATTGACAGGTTCCGGCTCTCCCCCCACGGTGCCAGTACCTGGTCCGTGACGTGAGAGCAGAGGTGCGTCATGAAGCCGGTTCGGGGTGTCCTGCTCGCCGTACTGCTCACCCTGCCGCTCGTCGGGGTGCCGGCCGCTGCCGCCCCACCGGGCCCGGTGTTCGTCGACGGGCAGGCCCAACCGGTGTTCGACCCGGACGACGTGATCCGGGAGGACGTCTGGGTGCGTGCTCCCGTCGACAGCGATCACGACGGACGGGACGACGAGGTCCATGTCCAGGTGGTCCGTCCCCGGGCCACCGAGCAGGGGCTCCGGGTGCCGGTGGTCTACCAGGTCAGCCCCTACTACGCCGGCGGCAACCCCGTGACCAACCACGATGTCGACGTCGAGCTGTACGTGCCGGACCGCCCGGGACATCGTGACGTGCGCACCGCTCGGGTGCGCTCCGCCGGGGAGGACGAGCGGCTGACCGCGGTGGGGGCTGGGCCGACCGCGGCCGTGATCACCTCCCACTACGAGCCGTACTTCGTGGCTCGCGGGTTCGCCATGGTCTACGCGGAAGCGCTGGGCAGCGGGCAGTCCACCGGGTGTCCGACCACGGGCGGCCGGAACGAGACCCTCGGTGCCCGGGCCGTCGTCGACTGGCTCAACGGGCGAGCGTCGGCCCGTGACGCGGCGGGCAACGCGGTGCGGGCCGACTGGGCCACGGGCAGGACCGGCATGATCGGGGTGTCCTACAACGGCACCCTGCCCAACGCGGTGGCGACCACCGGTGTGGAGGGGTTGGCGGCGATCGTGCCGATCGCGGCGATCTCCAACTGGTACGACTACTACCGGGCCGGTGGGGCGGTCGTCGCCCCCGGCGGCTACCAGGGTGAGGACGCCGACGTGCTGGCCGAGTACGTCTACACCCGGGAGGACCGGGAAATCTGCAGGCCGGTGATCGCCGAGCTGGCTCGTCGGCAGGACCGTCTCACCGGGGACTACAACCGGTTCTGGGACGAGCGCAACTATCTCGGGGACGTCGACGGCGTCCGTGCGGCGGTGCTGGTGGTGCACGGCCTGAACGACTGGAACGTCAAGACCCGGCACGCGGCGCAGTGGTACGAGGAACTCAAGCGGTACGGGGTGCCGCACAAGATCTGGTGGCACCAGTCCGGGCACACCGACCCGTACAACCTGCGCCGGGACGAGTGGCTGAGCACCCTGAACCGCTGGTTCACCCGCTACCTGTACGGCGTGTCCAACAGGGTGGAGCACGAGCCACGGGCCGTCGTGCAGCGGGAGGACGGGACCTGGACCGAGGAGGTCGAGTGGCCGCCGCCCGGGACCGCCGACGCCGTGCTGTACCCGCGGCCCGGTGGGCGGCAGCATGGGGCACTGACGTCCACCCGCCTCACCGGCGCTCCGGTGGTGGAAGGGCTCGTCGACGACGCCGGTGTGCCGGCCGAGGAGCTGGCGAGCGCGCCGAGCTCGGAGAACCGACTGGCCTATCTCACCGGGCCCGCCCGCACCGAGGTGCGGATCAGCGGCACCGTCCGGGTGCTGACCCGGATGTCCTTCGACCGGCCGGCGGCCAACGTCACCGCGTTGTTGGTGGACCGTGCCCCTGACGGCTCCGTGCACGTCATCACCCGGGGATGGGTCGACCCGCAGAACCGTCGTGCGATCGATCGCACCCAGGCGATCCGGCCGGGACAGTGGTACCGGATCGAGGTGGAACTCCAGCCGGACGACTACCTGGTGCGCCCGGGCCACCAGCTCGGGATGGTGCTGCTGTCCAGTGATCACGACTTCACGCTGCGCCCCGGTCCCGGGACCGAGCTGTCGGTGGACCTGAACCACACCCAGCTCGTGCTCCCAGTGGTGGGCGGCCCGGGCGCGCTGCTCGACGCGATCGGCTGATCGGAGGTGTCGAAGGCCCCGTCGGGTGGCGGGGTCTCCGACGTGCGGTCCTCGAGTGACACACGTCGCGGTCCCGCTCCGGTCGGTGCTGTGGCACGGATCCGCCGTCGGGGCGACATGCTTCGTTCGTCCGGCGGATAGTCAAACTTCACCCTGGTCCGGTGAGATTCGGTAAAACATTCACTGGATCCGGGAGGTACGCGTGCGGTCCCGCCGTACCATCACCGCGCTCACCGCCCTGTTGGTCACCGCCGGTCTTTCCGGTTCCCTGACCGGCAATGGTCATGCCGCACCGACCGCTCCACTCGGCCCACCTCCCATCGAGGACGCCGTCCCGGCATCCCGTGGTCTCGATACCACGGTGCTGGCCGCTCCGCCCGTCACCGCGTCCGTGGGAGTCACCCCGGAGGGGTTGGAGACGGATCGGGTGGAGTCGGCGATCGCTCCGGGACTCACCCTCACCCAGTTCCAGCGCCTGGAGCCCCGGGGCTGGGTCCGCGGCGACGTGCTGTCGGTCGACCTGGCGGAACCCGTCCTGGAGCCCGCCTATCTGAACCCGGGCACCGTCTCCGCCCGGACCCCGCTGTCCGAACAGGCGGACCGGATCGGGGCGATCGCCGGCGTCAACGGTGACTTCTTCGACATCAACGCCACCGGTGCCCCGGAAGGAGTGGGTGTCTCCGGTGGGGAGGTGCTGCACGGGCCCGCCCGGGGGAACAACAACGCGGTCGTGATCGGCGGGTCCGGTGTCGAGCGCGCCGGTCGACTCGCCGAGGTCCTGGTCCAGGCCGAGATCACCCTGCCGGACGGGCGGAACGTCACGGCGACCAACCTCAACTCGCCGATCGTCGCGGCCGACGGTATCGGGATCTACACCCCGCTGTGGGGCGCCTCTGCCCGACACACGGCCGTCGGCGGTGCCGAGCGGGTGCTGGAGGTCGAGGTCCGGAACGGCGTGGTCACTGCCTTGCGACCACACCCTGCCGAGGGGCCGGTACCGGCCGGGACCGTGCTGCTGCTGGCCCGCGACGCGGGAGTGGACGCGCTGGCCGGACTGGACACCGGCGACCGGGTGGAGGTGCGCTACCGGCCGCGGGTCGACTTCCCGGTCGACGTCGCCGTGGGTGGTCTGCACGTCCTGGTGCGCGACGGTGAGGTGCAGAACGTCGACGACGTCGCCGTCCATCCCCGCACCGCCGTCGGCTTCAGCGAGGACGGTCGCCGGATGTTCATGGTGACCGTGGACGGCCGACAGGGCACCGTCGCCGGTCTGACCCTGCGTGACCTGGCCCGCCTGATGAAGTCGCTGGGTGCGCACGACGCGCTCAACCTCGACGGCGGTGGGTCGTCCACCCTGGTGGCCCGCCTGCCGGGCGACACGGGGGTGACGGTGCACAACTCCCCGTCCGACGGTGGTGAACGTCCCGTCCCCAACGGCCTGGGCATCGCCACCCAGCCCGGGAGCGGTCGGCTCACCGCGTTCCGTGTCGAACCCGCCGTGCCGGGAGAACACTCCCCCCGGGTGCTGGCCGGCCTGTCCCGCACCCTGGTCGGACACGGCCATGACGAGACCGGTGCCCCCGTGTCCGCGGCACCGCACTGGCGAGCCAACCCCGCGAACATCGGCAAGGTCGACGTCGAGGACGGTCAGCCGGTGTTCCACGCCCGCCGGAGCGGGACGACCACGGTGACCGCACACCAGGAGACGGCCGACGGTGAGGCCACGGGCCGGCTGACGATGACCGTGCTCGGCCCGGCGGTCCGACTGGCCACGGACACCGAACGGATCTCGTTGTCCGGTGCGGGGGCGCAGGGCCGGTTCCGGGTGCTCGGCTACGACGCCGAAGGGTTCGGCACCTGGATCGAGCCCCGGGACGTCACCCTGGAGTACGACCCGGACGTGGTGCGGATCGCCCCCGACCGTGACGGGTTCGTGGTGGAGGCGGTCGGTGCGAGCGGTTCGACGGTGATCACCGCCCGGGTCGGTGACCTGGTCACCCACCTCGGCGCCAGCGTCGGGCTCGAGGCGCGGTTGCTGTCCGGGATGGACGAGCTGGCCGGGTGGCGGGCGAGCGTCTACCCGAGCCCGGTCGGGGCACAGCTGAGCATCGCCGAGGGACACGCAGGCACCCCGGGGATCGCGTTGGACTACCGCCTGACCGGCACCACCGCCACCCGCGCCGCCTACCTCAACACCGATCCCCTGCTGCCCCTGCCCGCGGGAACCCAGCGGATCGGTCTGTGGGTCGACGGCGACGGGCGTGGCGCGTGGTTGCGGATGACCCTGCTGGACAGCACCGACACCTCGGCCACCATCACGCTGGCGGACAAGGTGGACTGGACCGGGTGGCGGTACGTGGAGGCCGAGGTGCCCGCGGGCCTGACCGGTGCACTGCGCCTGCAGCGTGTCTACGTGGTGGAGACCGACCCGGACCGGCAGTACGAGGGGCGTGTCGTGTTCGACGACCTCACCGTCCGGGTGTCCACCCCGGTGGACGTGCCGGCAGACCCGGTGCCGCAGGACCGGATGGTGGTGCTGGACGGCGCCCTGCCCGCGCAGCCCGGTGCGCTGCGGGTCGCGGTCGTCAGCGACGCCCAGTTCACCGCGGACGACCCGGACGGCCCCCTGGTGGCCCAGGCCCGGCGGACCTTCCGTGAGGTGCTGGCCGCCCGGCCGGACGTCGTCCTGATCAACGGTGACCTGGTGGACCGCGGCACGGCCGCCGACTTCGAGCTGGCTCGCCGGGTGATCGACGAGGAACTGGGCGACCGGGTGCCGTGGTACTACCTGCCCGGTAACCACGAGACCTACGGGCCCGGGGACACCAGCGAGTTCCGGAAGGAGTTCGGCCCGACCCACCGTGTCCTGGATCTGGCCGGGGTGCGTCTGGTGTTGCTGGACTCCTCGCTCGGCTCGCTGCGGGCCGGCGGGTTCGACCAGGTGCGCATGCTGCGCCAGGCACTGGACGACGCCGCTGTCGACCCGGGCGTGCGCGGGGTGCTCGTGGCCATGCACCACCCGGTGGAGGACCCCGGGGCGACCGACAACTCGGAGTTGGCCGATCCGCACGAGGCAGAGATGCTCGTCGAGTGGCTGGCCGACTTCCGGGCCCGGAGCGGCAAACCCGCCGTCTCGGTGGCCGCGCACGCCGGACTGTTCCATGTCACGCGGATCGACGGTGTGCCCTACCTGGTGAACGGCAACTCCGGCAAGGCACCCGCCGCCGCACCCGGTGACGGTGGTTTCACCGGCTGGAGTCTGCTCCGGTTCGGTCGGGACGGGCAGGTCGAGGCGGAGCTGCGCCCGCACGTGGACGACCTGCGGCTGACCGTGCCGGCGACGCTGGCGGTGGGGGAGCGGGCCCCGGTCACCGCGGTGGTGGTCCAGGGCGGTCGGGAGGTACCCGTCGCCTATCCGGTCAGCGCCGACTGGGACGGGTCGCCCGAACTGCACGTGGGTGACCCGGCCGCGGCCAAGCCGTGGCACGTGGCGGCGTTCGACCCGCGGACCGGTCAGCTCGTGGGGCTGCGCCCCGGGCGGGCAGCGCTCACGGTGACCGTCAACGGTGTCACCCAGCACACGGAGCTGCGCGTGGGGTGAACCACTGCGAGCGGAGCACCGGGCCGCTGCGAGGCCGGTGAGTGGCCTGGATCCACCCGGACCGGTGGGATGAGTTGTCCCCACCGGTCCGGGTTGTCCACAGCGGGAAGGTCGTGGATTGGCTCCGGCCGGGCCGGGGGCGATCGTCGAGCCATGACGACCGACCAACGCCCCCGGGTCCGCCTCCGTGACCACGGCGAACTGCTCGCCTCCCTCCCGCACCTGTTGGGCTTCCACCCGGAGAACTCCCTGGTGGTGGTCACCCTGCTCGGGAAGGGATCGCGACGCGTCGGGGCTTGCCTGCGCACCGATCTGGTGCCGAGCACACACCACCGGGAACTCGCCGAACAGCTGGTGCCACCGGTGCGCAACCAGCGTGCTGCCGCGGCCCTGCTGATCGTGGTGGGCGGCGCTCCCGCACCGCCCGGTGACCTGCCGGAACGGGAACTGGTGACCACCGTCGAACGGGTCCTGGGGGCGGTGGGGACACCGGTGATGCACTCGGTGTGGACGGCGAACACCACGACCGGTGCCCCGTGGAGCTGCTACCACGAACCGGACTGCGGTGGTGTGTTGCCCGATCCGAGGACCACACCGACCGCGGCGGCCACGGCCCTGGCCGGCATGGTCACCTTCACCAGTCGCGCCGAGCTGGCGGCGCTGCTGCGCCCGGACGACGAGGCGGCGCTGATTCGTCGGTCGGTCCTGATGAACGCCGCGCACGAGGCGGCGGAGCTGGATCGCGCGTTGGCCGGTTCGGGGGCCGTGCACCGGGATCTGGTCGCCGTGCAGCAGGCGGTGACGGCAGCCGCCCGAGGACGGTTCCCAACGGAGGACGACGA
The DNA here is from genome assembly GCA_036562635.1 of Pseudonocardiaceae bacterium. Lineage (GTDB taxonomy): Bacteria > Actinomycetota > Actinomycetes > Mycobacteriales > Pseudonocardiaceae > DATCJU01. The sequence continues at coordinate 16,965 of DATCJU010000143.1, read as the reverse complement.
ACTGGTCCGGCTCGCGGTGGCCCTGTCGGATCCCCGGGTGCGGGATGCGTGTCTGGTGCCCCCCGACCCCGAGCACGTGTTGCCCAGCGAGCAGCTGTGGCTGACGCTGACTCGAGCCCTCCCACCCCCGGAGCGGGCAGAACCGGCGGCTCTGCTCGCCTTCGCCGCCTACCTACGGGGGGACGGAGCGCTGGCCTCCGTCGCCCTGGACGTGGCCGAGCAGGCCCGCCCCGGCTATCGGTTGGTCGAGCTCCTGCGCCGTGCCATCGCCCACGGGATACCCGCCCATCGCATGGCCCGGGTCGCTGCGGACGCCGCGGCGGAGGCCCGCGCCGGCATCGAGCAGGACGGTGCCTGGTGAGCTCCGGGCGGCGGTAACCACCGCCCGGAGCCGATCGGCACTACACCAGCTCGGGACGCTGCCACTTCTGCCCGAGCACGTGCTCGGCCAGGAACGCGAACACCGTCTCGTACCAGACCCTCGAGTTACCGGGAGTGAGGATCCAGTGGTTCTCCGTCGGGTAGTACAGGAACTTCACCGGCACGTCGTGCCGGACCAGGTCGAAGAACAGTCGCAGTCCCTCGCCGATGGGAACCCGGTAGTCCCGGTCCCCGTGGATGACCAGCATCGGCGTGCGGATCTCGGCCACCCGCAGGTGTGGCGAGTTCGCGGCGATCCGCTCCGGATGGCGCAGCGGGTCACCCATCTCCCGCAGCCAGTAGTAGGAGTCGTCGGTGGTCCCGGTGAAGGAGTCCAGGTGCCACAGCGAGGCGTGGGTGACGATCGCCTTGAACCGGTCGGTCTGGGTCGCGATCCAGTTGGCCATGTAGCCCCCGAAGGAGCCACCCATCGCCGCGGTGCGCTCACCGTCGATATCGGGCCGGGCCACGGCGGTGTCGGTGATGGCCATCAGGTCGGTGTACGGAGCCGCGCCCCAGGCGCCCCAGCCTGCGGCGATGAACTCCTGCCCATAGCCGGTGGACAGGGCCGGGTCGGGCAGCAGCACCGCGTATCCACGAGCCGCCGCGGTCCACGGGTTCCACCGCCATGTCCAGGCGTTCCAGCTGTTCAGCGGGCCGCCGTGCACCCACAGCAGCAGAGGTGCGGGCTGCTCGGGCGAGGCGCCCTCCGGCAGCACCAGCCACGCCCGCACCGTACGACCGTCGGCGACCTGGGTCTGGATCTCGGTGAGGGTTCCCGGAACCCGGGAGATCGCACCCGGTGCCGGCAGCCGCACCGGGTCCTGCTCCACCAGACCGGGGTCGATCCGCACCGGCTGCGGTGGGTGGTCCACCGCGGAGCGCAACGCGTACACCGCGGTTCCGTCCGGTGCCACGCACAGGTCGCTGTAGGCGCCCTCACCGGTCAGCCGGGTCACCGTGCCCGCGTCGGGCCCGGTCAGCGCCAACCGCCACACCGGGCAACGCCCCTGACAGTCGGCGGTGAAGTACAACGCGGACCCGTCGGCGGCCAGTACCGGCCGGCTCGGGTGGTGGGGGAAGTCCGGCAGCAGGTCCTGCACCTCCCCAGTGGCCACGTCCACCCGGACCAGGGTGAAGTCGGGCGGCGTGTCCGTGGTGGAGTCGGTGCACCGGACACACACCACGGCCGAGCCGTCCGGGGTGAACACCGGGTGGTGGAACGACATGCCCTCGATGTCGACCAGTACCCGGTCCCCCGACCCGTCGTTGCGTACCACCCGCAGCACCGTGCGCGGGCCGTAGGCCGCCGAGACGTGCTGCTCGTAGCAGTAGGCCACCAGCTCGCCGTCGGGGCTGATCGCGGCGTCGCTCGTGACCCGCCCGTCGGCGTCCGGGGTCAGGTCGGTCGGTGAGGTGAGCTGCCCGGAGTCGGTGTTCGGTGCGGGGGTGACCAGCAGCCGCGGGCGAGCCGGTCCGAGGTCGTGGTCCCAGAACCGGACCGGGTAACTCTCGTGCAGGATCGCCGTCACGCCAGCATCACGACGTGCCTTGCGCTTCTTGTCGTCCTCGTCACCGAACTCCACACCGGGGTGGACCTGCGAACTCAGCAACACCGTGCCGGACCGCTCCGCCACCCGCACCGTCTGCACACCACCACCGGGGGCGAAGATCTCCCGCGCCTCGCCCACCGGGGGCAGCAGCCACAGCGCCGGGGTGCCCTCCTCGCGCTTGGTGTCCGGGGAGGCCTCCGGGTTCTTCCGCTTGGAGGTGAACAGCACCGCGCCGTCCGGTGTGAACACCGGTGCCGTCTCCCCTTCGGCCGAGCGCGTCAGACGCCGTGCGGGTCGCTCTCCCCGCGGGTCGACCTCCCACAGCGCGCCCTGCCAGGTCTTCCGATCCGGGGACAGCTCCGACACCACGGTGACCAGACGCTGCCCGTCGGGGGAGAGCGCCAGCTGCGACAGTCGTGGCAACGCCACGAAGTGGGTGAGGTCGGCGAAGGGGTTGGTGATCTGTCCGTTGTTGCTCATCAGGCGCCCTGTGCCTCCTGTCGAGCGCGGGTGAACTCCCACGCGTCGGCGACGATGCCGGCGAGGTCCGCTCGCTGCGGCTTCCACCCCAGCTCCTGCTGGGCCAGTTCGCTGGACGCCACGAGCACCGCAGGGTCACCGGCACGACGCGGTGCCACCACCGCCGGAATGGGGTGACCGGTGACCTCCCGGCACGTGTCGATCACTTGCTTGACCGAGAAACCGGTCCCGTTGCCCAGGTTGTAGATGCGGTGCTGGCCGGGTGTGGCGTGCTCCAGCGCGAGCAGGTGGGCGTCGGCCAGGTCCACCACGTGGATGTAGTCGCGGATGCAGGTGCCGTCCTCGGTGGGCCAGTCCTCACCGTAGATCTGCACGTGCTCCCGCTGGCCCAGCGCGACCTGCAGCACGATCGGGATCAGGTGCGTCTCCACGGTGTGCCGCTCGCCGAAGGTGCGGTAGGCACCGGCGACGTTGAAGTACCGCAGGCTGGTGGCCGCCAGCCCGTAGGTGGTGGCGTAGGAGGTGATGGCGTAGTCGATCGCCAGTTTGGTCGCGCCGTAGGTGTTGGTGGGGCGAGTCGGTGCCGTCTCCCGGATCGGCACCTCCTCCGGCTCACCGTAGGTGGCAGCAGTGGAGGAGAACACCAGCCGGGGCACCCCGTGCTCGCGCATCGCCTCCAGCAGGCGCAGTGAGGTCACCACGTTGCCGTGCCAGTACTTCGCCGGGTCCTGCATGGACTCGCCGACCAGGGACTTGGCCGCGAAGTGCAGCACTCCGTCGAAGCCCTCGGCGAGCAGCGGTCCTGCCTCGGCCACGTCACCGTGGACGAAGCGGCAACCGTCGGGCACCGCGTCGGCGTGGCCGGTGGACAGGTCGTCCAGCACCACCACCTCGTGCCCGGCCTCCAGCAGCCGAGCCGCGCACACGCTGCCGATGTAGCCGGCCCCGCCCGTGACGAGCAGTTTCACGCCTAGTACCGCCTTCCTCGATACGCGTACTCATCCGGCCCGGGATCCCGCGTCCCCGAACCGGGACGACTGGATCGTGCTCCGGCCCCGATGACACCGCCACGGCGGGGTACGGCTCATCCCTCGGCGCAGGCGGGATGCGGTGACCGTTCAGGCGTCCCGACCGGCCCCGGCCGACGGAACCGCGGCGAACAGACGCGGGGTGGTCAGGCCTTGCTCGGCGAACGCCGCCAGCACGGCCTGCTCCACCGCCCCCCGTTCCCGGGTGGGCACCAGGGCGATGGCCGAACCACCGAACCCGCCACCGGTCATCCGGGCCCCGAGGGCACCGGCCCCCAGCGCGGCCTCCACAGCCAGGTCGAGCTCACGGCAGGACACTCGGTAGTCGTCGCGCAGACTCTCGTGCGACGCGGTGAGCAGCGGTCCGATCTCCGGCAGCCGACCGGCGCGCAGCAGCGCGACGGTGGTCAGCACCCGGTCGTTCTCGGTCACCACGTGCCGGACCAGCGGGCGCAGCTCCTGGGGAAGCTGGGCCAGCGCCCCGTCCAGCCCGTCGGAGGTGACGTCCCGCAGGGCCGGTACCCCCAATGTCTTCGCGGCCTGCTCACAGCCACGCCGCCGTTCGCCGTAGCCGGACTCGCTGTGCGCGTGACTGGCTCGGGTGTCGATGACCAGGACCTCCAGCCCGTCCCCCGCGGCGTCCAGCGGAACCTGCTCGGCCTGCCCGGAGCGCACGTCCAGGAACAGCACGTGGGCCTCGGTGCAGCACAGCGAGGCCGTCTGGTCCAGGACACCGGTGGGGGCCCCGACGAAGTCGTTCTCCGCCCGCTGAGCCCAGCGGGCCACCTCGGAACGCGCCGGGCTCCCCTCCCGGTCGGTGTCGAGCTCGACCCCGGCCAGTCCCAGCAGGGCCAGTGCCACTGCGCACTCCAGGGCTGCGGACGAGGACAGGCCGGCACCCGCCGGGACGTCCCCGGCGATCACCAGGTCGGCGCCCCCTCCGACGGGGAAGCCCAGGTCCCGCAACACCCAGGCCATGCCCGCCGGGTATGCGGCCCAGCCGGAGACCCGCCCCGGTTCCAGGTCGGCCACCGCGACCGGCTCGGCACGACGCAACCGCCCGTCGTCCCCCAGGGTGGCCATCGACAGCAGGCCGTCGCTCCGCCGCCGTGCGGCGACCGCGGTGCGGTGCGGCAGGGCGAAGGGCAGGACGAACCCGTCGTTGTAGTCCGTGTGCTCGCCGATCAGGTTGACCCGTCCCGGCGCGGACCACACCCCGGCGGGGGCCTGTCCGTGCTCGCGGGTGAACGCCTCGGCCGCGCGCTGCCCGGGCCTCATCGCACCCGCACCAGCACGGCGTGGGCGACGTGGTGGGGCAGCTCGATGCTGTTGCCCGCCCCCTGCACCGTCACCGGGCCCTGGAGGCTGTCCCCGCTCCCCACCTTCACGGTGTTTCCGGGGCACATCCCCACCGTCTTGAACTCGGCCATCAGGTCGGGGTCGAGCTGGACGTGTTCGGCGATCCGGCACACCTCCACGGTCGCGCCGCCCTTGCGCGCCACCTCGTCCAAGCGCTGCAGCTCGTGGTCCACCGGGGGAGCAGGCTCGCCGACACCGAGCTTGTCCAGGCCCGGGATCGGGTTGCCGTACGGGGAGGTCGTGGGGTGCCCCAGCAGCTTGACGATCTTGCGTTCGACCGCCTCGCTCATCACGTGTTCCCAGCGACACGCCTCGCTGTGCACGTGCTCCCACTCCAGGCCGATCACGTCGACCAACAGTCGTTCGGCCAGACGGTGCTTGCGCATGACGGCGATCGCCCGGGCTCGTCCGGCCTCGGTGAGTTCCAGGTGCCGGTCGTCGGCCACGAACAGCAGGCCGTCCCGTTCCATCCGGGCCACGGTCTGGCTCACCGTGGGACCGCTCTGTCCCAGCCGCTCCGCGATCCGGGCGCGCAGGGGTACGACGCCTTCCTCCTCCAGCTCGTAGATCGTCCGGAGGTACATCTCGGTGGTGTCGATGAGGTCGTTCACACCCGCCCCCCTTCCTCATCTGCGATGCTAGCCGGATCGGCTGACGGCTTGGCGTGCGGTCGCGGAGCCCCCGCGGCCTGCAGGATGGGGACATGCCCACTGCGCGACGTTCTGTGCACCGCACCCTGATCACACCCGACGAGCTGGCCGAGGCGATGGGTGGCCCACGCCCGCCCGTGCTGCTCGACGCCCGGTACAACCTGACCGGTCCGTCGGCTCGCGAGGAGTACGCACGCGGGCACCTGCCCGGTGCGGTGTTCGTCGATGTCGACACCGAACTGTCCGGCCCCCGCGACCCACGGGGTGTGGGCGGCCGTCATCCCCTGCCGGATCCGCGGCACCTGCAGGAGGTGTTGCGCCGTGCCGGCGTGCGGGCCGGACACCCGGTGGTCGCCTACGACGGCGGCAGTGGTGGCATGGCCGCCGCCCGCGTCTGGTGGCTGCTGCGTTGGGCCGGCCACGAGGCGGTGGCGGTGCTGGACGGCGGGTACGCGGCCTGGGTGGCCGCGGGATATCCGGTCACCCGGGAGGTCCCCGAGCCCGAGCCCGGGGACGTGGTGGTGCGGCCGGGCGGGATGCCCGTGGTGGACGCCGAGGGAGCCGCGGCGTTGGCCGACACGGGCGTGCTCCTGGACGCCAGGGCCGCGGAGCGCTACCGCGGTGAGGTGGAGCCGGTCGACCCGCGTGCCGGGCACATCCCCGGTGCGCGCAACGCCCCGTTCGTCGAGCACGTGGGCCCTGACGGCCGATGGCGGACGGCGGAGCAGCTGCGGGAACGCTTCACCGCGTTGGGGGTCGAGCCCGACGGGCCGGTCGGTGCCTACTGCGGATCCGGGGTGTCGGCCTGTGCGGTGGTGCTCGCCCTGGAGGTGGCCGGACTCACCACCGCCGACCGTCCGGCCGCGCTCTACCCGGGTTCCTGGTCGGAGTGGTCGTCCGATCCGGCGCGGCCCGTGGCCACGGGTGACGATCCGCACTGAGCGGGAGGACCGCCGGGCGGTGGGGTGTCTCCCGCCCGGCGGACCGGCAGGACCGGGCGGGGTCGGGGAACGGAGGAACTCCTGCCGCGGGAGCAGCGGAACACGTTCTACGGACGGTAAGTTCGCTGCATGGGTGATCGGGCCGTGGTGGTGTGGGACGAGTCCCTCCTGGGCTACAACCTGGGCGAGGACCATCCGCTCCACCCCGTTCGACTGGATCTGACCATCCGGCTGGCCCGGGCGCTGGGGGTGCTCGACGGCGTGCCGGTCCTGGCGCCGCAGCCCGCGCCCGAGACCGAGATCGAACGGATCCACCAGCCGGACTACGTCACCTCGGTCCAGGCGGCGCCCACCGCCGGCTGGGACGTCGGCCACGGCCTGGGCACCCCGGACAACCCGGTGTTCGACCGGATGCACGAGGCGTCCGCGCTGGTCGTGGGAGCCTCCCTGGTGGCCGCCGAGCGGATCGCCTCCGGGGCGGCGGACCGGGCGGTCAACATCGCCGGGGGCCTGCACCACGCCATGCCCGACCACGCCGCCGGCTTCTGCGTCTACAACGACTGCGCGGTGGCGATCTCCTGGTTGCTGGACCACGGGTTCGACCGCATCGCCTACATCGACGTCGACGTGCACCACGGGGACGGGGTGCAGGTCGCGTTCTACGACGACCCCCGGGTTCTGACCGTGTCCCTGCACCAGCATCCGCTGACGCTGTGGCCCGGCACCGGTTTCCCGCGGGAGGTGGGCTCCGGTCCGGGGGCGGGGACCGCGGTCAACCTGCCGTTGCCCCCGGGCACCCGGGACGACGGGTGGTTGCGGGCCTTCCACGCCGTGGTGCCCGCCCTGCTGGAGTCCTTCCGGCCCCAGGTGCTGGTCACCCAGTGCGGGGCCGACACGCACCACGAGGACCCGTTGGCCGATCTGTCGCTGTCGGTGGACGGGCACCGGGCGATCTACCGGACGTTGCGGGATCTGGCCAGGACCTACGCCGATGGTCGCTGGCTGGTGTTGGGTGGCGGCGGGTACGGCCTGTTCCGGGTGGTGCCCCGTTCCTGGACCCATCTGCTGGCCGTCGTGCTGGACCGGGACCTGGACCCGAACCTGCCGCTGCCCGCCGACTGGACGGCGCACACCAGTTCGCTGGTGCCGGACCTGCCGTTGCCCACCTCGATGACCGACGGCCGTGACGTGGAGTTCGGTCCGTGGGACGGCAGTGCGGACACCCCGTTGGATCTGGCCATCCGGGAGACGCGCCGTGCGGTGTTCCCCCTGCACGGTCTCGATCCCGACGATCCGCGCGACTAGGACTCAGGTAGGTGGAGGGGGTTCGTGGTGGACGGTGCAGCAGGGGAGCACGGTACGGAGCACCTGAACGGGGAGACGACCGGAACGGACACGACGGAACGGGCCGGGAAGGATCCCTACGACTATCCCCGGCACTGGGAGGCCGACGTCGTGCTGAGCGACGGCGGCACGGTGCATCTGCGGCCGATCGTCCCCGACGACGCCGAACGGCTGGTGGCCTTCCACGCGCGGTTGTCCGAGCGCACCAGGTACCTGCGGTACTTCGGCCCCTATCCCCGGATGCCGAAGCGTGACGTGGAACGGTTCACCACCGTGGACCACCACGACCGGGTCGCGTTGGTGGCGATGCTGGGGGACGACATCGTCGCGGTGGGCCGCTACGACCGGCTCACCGGAACGGACTCGGCAGAGGTCGCCTTCGTGGTGGAGGACGCCCACCAGGGGCGGGGCCTGGGCTCGATCCTGCTGGAACACCTGGCGGCTGCGGCGCGGGAGCGGGGCCTGCGGCGGTTCGTCGCCGAGGTGCTGGCGGAGAACACGCAGATGCTGCGGGTGTTCCGGGATGCCGGTTACCGGACCAGTCGGGCCCTGGAGGGGGGCGTGCTGCACCTGGTGTTCCCCATCGACCCGACCGAGGAGTCGGTGGCGGTGGCCAGAGCGCGGGAGCAGGCCGCGGAGGCGCGCAGTGTGTACAACCTGCTGCACCCCCGCTCGGTGGCCGTCATCGGGGCGTCCACCGATCCGTCGAAGATCGGGCACGCGGTGCTGCGCAACCTGCTCCAGGCCAACTTCAGCGGTCCGGTGTACCCGGTCAACCCGGAGCACAAGTCGGTGCGCGGGGTGCGTGCCTATCCGTCCGTGCTGGACATCCCGGACGCGGTGGACCTGGCGGTGGTGGCGGTGCCCGCGGCCAGTGTCGACGAGGTGATGGACGCCTGCCTGGCCAAGGGAGTGAAGGCCCTGGTGGTGGTCACGTCCGGGTTCGGGGAGACCGGCCCCGGGGGGCTGAGTGCGGAGCGGCGGCTGGTGGCCGAGGCCCGGGCGCACGGGATGCGGGTGGTGGGGCCGAACGCGCTCGGTGTGGTCAACACCGATCCGGCCGTGCGGCTCAACGCGACCCTGGCGCCGGTGTTGCCGGGACGGGGGCGTGTGGGGTTCTTCAGCCAGTCCGGTGCCCTGGGGATCGCCATCCTCGCCGCGGCTGCGGAGCGGGGCCTGGGACTGTCCACGTTCGTCTCGGCGGGCAACCGGGCCGACGTGTCCGGTAACGACCTGCTGCAGTACTGGGAGACCGACCCGAGCACCGACGTGGTGCTGCTGTACCTGGAGTCGTTCGGCAACCCGCGCAAGTTCGCCCGGCTGGCTCGTCGTCTGGGGCGGACCAAGCCGATCGTGGCGGTCAAGAGCGGCCGGCACGCGGTGCGCCCGGCGCTGGCCGCCACCTCGGTCCCGGTGGACGAGGCCAGTGTGCAGGCCCTGTTCGAGCAGGCCGGGGTGATCCGGGTGGAGTCGGTGGCCCAGCTGTTCGACACGGCGTTGCTGCTGGCCCACCAGCCGTTGCCCGCCGGACCCCGGGTCGCCATCGTCGGCAACTCCACTGCGCTGGGCGTGCTGGCCGCCGACGCCGTGCTGGCCCACGACCTCCACCTGGTCTGCGACCCCGTCGACGTCGGGGCCTCGGCGGGACCGGAGGAGTTCGCCGAGGCGGTGCAGGCGGTGGCGCGCCGGGACGACGTCGACTCGCTGGTGGTGGTGTTCGTGCCGCCGGTCGCGGTGCCCGGCACCGCCTACGCCAGGGCACTGCGGGAGGCGGTGCACGCCGGGAGCACCACGACCACCAAGCCGGTGGTCACCACGTTCCTGGCCGCGGAGGGAGTGCCGGCCGAACTCGCGGTCCCCGGGCCGGACGGGTCGCCGGGGCGGGGCTCCATCCCGTCCTACCCCACCCCGGAGCGGGCGGTGCTCGCCCTGGCCCGGGTGACCCGCTACGCCCAGTGGCGTTCGGCACCCCAGGGCAGGATCGTGCGTCCGGAGACGAGGGTGCAGGAGGACGAGGCGCGGGAGCTGGTGGAACGGTGGTTGACGGCCGTGCCGGGGGAGCGGCCGCTGACCGACGACCAGGTGGTGCGCCTGTTGGCCTGCTACGGCATCGACGTGGTGCCGTTCCGCACGGTGAGGAGTGCCGAGGCGGCCGTGGCCGCCGCCGGTGAGCTGGGATATCCGGTGGCACTGAAGTCGGCCGGCGAACGGTTGCGTCACCGCACCGACCTGGTGGGGGTGCGGTTGGATCTGAGCAGCCCCGAGGGGGTGCGGGAGGCCTACGCGGCACTGCGGGAGGTGTCGGGCCAGGACGAGGTCTACGTCCAGCGCATGGCGCCCAAGGGCGTCTCCTGTCGGATCGGTCTGCAGGACGACCCGTCGTTCGGCACGTTGGTGTCGTTCGGTCTGTCGGGTGTGGTGAGCGACCTGCTGGGGGATCGCGCCTACCGGGCGGTCCCGTTGTCCGACGTGGACGTGGCCTCGCTGGTGCGTGCGCCGAAGGCGGCCCCGCTGTTGACCGGTTACGGAGGGGCTGAGCCGGCCGATCTGGGCGCGCTGGAGGACCTGCTGCTGCGGGTGGCCACCATGGCCGAGGACCTGCCGCAGATCCGTTCGCTCGTGCTCGAGCCGGTGCTCGCCTCCGCCGCGGGTGCTTTCGTGGCCGGCGCCCGCGTCGTGCTCGGACCGCCGCCGTCCCGCCCGGACACCGGGCCTCGCCGGCTGCGCTGACCCGGTCGCGACCGCCGATCCGTGTGTCCGTCGAGCGACGGAGTGCACTGTCGGGAGTGGTGGTCTGGCCTCCCGCGGCTCTATGTGGTTGAATTTTTAACCATGAGGGTGTTGTGGGGGAGGCCGTGGTGAGCACCGAGAACCCGACACGCCTGCCCACCCTGTACCTGAGCCACGGAGCGCCACCCCTGGCCGACGACCTGCTGTGGCCGCAGCAGCTCGCCGACTGGGCCGCCCGGCTGCCGCGTCCCCGGGCGATCCTGGTGGTCTCGGCACACTGGGAGGAGGCCCCGCTCGCCCTCGGAGCGACCCGTACCGTCCCGCTGGTCTACGACTTCTGGGGTTTCCCCGAGCGCTACTACCGTGTGCGCTACCCGGCCCCCGGGGCGCCCGAGCTGGCCGCGAAGGTCCGGGCCCTGCTGCGCGGACCGGACACCCCGGTGCGGGACGTGCCCGACCGGGGGCTGGACCACGGCGCCTACGTGCCGCTCATGGAGATGTACCCACAGGCCGACATCCCGGTGCTACAGATCTCCATGCCCACCCTGGAGCCGCGACGACTGCTGGAGCTGGGGCGTCGGCTCGCCCCGTTGCGCGACGAGGGCGTACTGATCATCGGCAGTGGCTTCTTCACCCACAACCTGGCCGCTCTGCGGCACACCGGCGCCACCCCACCGAGCTGGTCGACGGAGTTCGACGCGTGGGGTCGGGAGGCCCTGGAACGACAGGATCTCGACGCCCTGCTGGACTTCGAACACAAGGCACCGGCCGGTCGGCTCGCCCACCCGCGCACCGAACACTTCGCCCCACTGTTCGTGGCGCTGGGCGCCGCCGAGGACGAGCTGGCCGACCAGCGCACCGTCATCGACGGCTTCTGGTACGGCCTGGCCAAGCGTTCGGTGCAGTTCGGCTGAACCGGACACCCGGAGAGGGGACGAGGCCGTGACGCCCGGACCGGGTCCGGGCGTCACGGCCTCGCGTCCGGTCGCGGTTCAGCCCTTGACGCAGACGATCTGGCGCAGCTTGGCCACCACCTCGACCAGGTCGGACTGGTTGGCGATCACCTGGTCGATGTCCTTGTAGGCGCTGGGGATCTCGTCGACCACCCCGGCGTCCTTGCGGCACTCCACACCCGCGGTCTGCCGCGCCAGGTCCTCCGCGGTGAACCGCTTGCGGGCCTGGTTCCGCGACATCCGCCGCCCGGCACCGTGCGAGGCGGAGCAGAACGACTCCGGGTTGCCCAGACCGCGCACGATGTAGGAGGCGGTGCCCATGGAGCCCGGGATGATGCCCATGTCCCCATGGCCGGCCCGGATGGCGCCCTTGCGGGTCACCAGCAGCTCCTCACCGAAGTGCACCTCCTCCGCCACGTAGTTGTGGTGGCAGGAGATCGGCTCGTCGAACCGGACCTGCGGGAAGTGCCGGCGCAGCACGTCGCAGGTCAGCCGCATCATCACCGACCGGTTCCGCCGGGCGTACTCCTGCGCCCAGTACAGGTCGTGCCGGTAGGCCGCCATCTGCGGGGTGTGCGCCAGGAACACCGCGAGGTCCGGGTCGGGCAGGTCCTGGTTGTGCGCCAGCGACTTGGCCACCTCGATGTGGTGCTGGGCCAGCAGGTTCCCGATGCCTCGCGACCCGGAGTGCAGCATCACCCACACCCGGTCCGTCTCGTCCAGGCAGATCTCCAGGAAGTGGTTGCCGCCGCCCAGGGTGCCCATCTGGTGCCGTGCCTTCGCCGCCTGGTCGCGCACTGCCGGGGTCAGCTTGTCGAACGCCCGCCAGAAGTCCGCCCAGTCGGCGGCGTCCCGCTCGTCGAACACCGGTTCGGAGTGCTGGGCGAACCCGACCGGCACCGCGTGCTCGATGTCCGCGCGCAGCCGGCGCAGGTTGTCGGGCAGGTCTTCTGCGGTCAGCGACGTGCGCACGGCGGTCATGCCGCAGCCGATGTCCACGCCCACCGCGGCCGGGGAGACCGCGTCCCGCATCGCGATGACCGAGCCGACGGTCGCGCCCTTACCGAAGTGCACGTCGGGCATGACGGCCACGTGCTTGACCACCCACGGAAGCGACGCGATGTTGCGCAGCTGCTGCATCGCAGCGGACTCGACCTCCTCGGCCCGAGTCCACAGTCGAATGTCCACGCGCTCGCCACGGATGGTGTCAATAGCCACGTCACCGAGAGTAGGTAGCCGGCCAAGTCTTTTTTCGCCGGTCCGGATGCACATTCCCCCGCAGGTGTGAGTTCCGGTGGTTGCGCGGTAAACGGTCGGTGGAGATTCGCGGTGGTGTCGGATACCTGGTTCGGCCGGCGACCGACCGCGGGGAGAGGACATCCCGGTGGAATCGGTGTGTGGTCGATCACGCACTGCGGGGTTCGGGTCCCGCGTGGTTTTCGGTGGTCCCCGCCGGTCGACGGGGTTTCGGTGCACCGGTGAAAGGCGGGTGGTGCGGCGGCCGGCGTGTTATTCGCTTGCGCCGAACCGCCGGAGACTGGTAGCCATTCCCCGTGATCGATCGGGCGACGCTGACCCACAAACCCGTGTTGGTGGGGGAGCGGATTCGGCTGGTCCCCCTCGGGCCGCAGCACGCCGAGGCACTGCACGCCAGCACCCGGGATCCGGAGGTGCGACGGCTCACCGGCACGCACACCGACTTCACCCTGGAACAGATCAGGGCGTGGTGTGCCGGTCGTGCCGAGCAGGACGACCGGATCGACTGGGCCATCGAGGACCGGGTCGACGGCGAGTTCCTCGGCGAGATCGTCCTGCTCGACGTCGACCCGGTCAACGAGACCGCCGGGCTACGGATCGCACTGGCCCCCGCAGCTCAGGGGCGGGGCTACGGCCCGGAGGCGATCCGCCTGGTGCTGGACCACGCCTTCACCGTGGTGCGGTTGCACCGGGTGCAGCTGGAGGTGTTCGCGTTCAACGAACGTGCCATCCGCGCCTACCGCCGGTGCGGTTTCCAGGTGGAGGGGCGGCTGCGGCAGGTCCTGCTGTGGGAGGGGGAACGACACGACGCGCTCGTCATGTCCGTACTCGCTCCCGAGGCCGCCGTGGCGGGCGCTGCTCAGAAGTGATCCCCGCCGCCGAACAACTCCTCGAGGTGGTCCGCCGTCCCGGCCAACAGATGAAGCGGGTCCACGAGTTCGTTGATGTCGAGATTGGCCAGCGGCAGGGAGTGGCGAACCGCCAGGTGTTCCCCCATGATCACCAGTCCGCCGACCACACTGCGGTGGCCGACCTCCTCCAGAATCGCCTTCAGGTCGATGTTCGCGGCCAGGCCGATGGGTGAGGCGATCTGCACCCATTCCTCCCGGCGGTCCAGCACTTCGCGGACCAGCACGATGACCTGGCTGCGTTCGTCGTCGAACTCGAAGAGGATCCGGATCTCGTCCGAATCCTCGCTCATCACCTGGTACTCCCGCCGTACGAAAGAGCGCACGTCACGCCACGTCGCCATGAAATCCCTTTCCGATGTGAACTCGTAGCGCCGGACACGGGTCGGTCGTGGTCAACGGCCGTCCTCGACACGCGTCACGTCGAACTCGGGGGAACAGAACGGGCCACCGACCAGGCGGTGCACCGGATCCGCGGGATCGGGCTCCCCGTGCTCCGCGACCAGCTCGGCGGCGAACCGTTCCGCGTCGTCGCGTGGGGTGTAGCCGAGGCTCCTGGCCCCTTCCAGCGACCACCAACGGCGGGTGTTGGCGGAGACGCCCCAGACCACCCGGAAACCGGGTGACGGGACGGTCAGACAGGCCTCGACCAGACGGGCGCAGTCGTCGGGGGAGAGCCACGTCGCCAGGGCACGCAGATCGGTCGGACGTTCCTGACAGGTCCCGATGCGCAGGCAGATCACGTCCATGCCGTAGCGGTCGGCGTACAGGCTGCACAGTGCCTCCCCGGCCGCCTTGCCGACGCCGTAGTGGGTGTCCGGCCGAGGGAACAGGTCGTCCCCGGCCATACCGTCGCCCCGGGGCACGTAGCCGACGGCGTGGTTGGAACTGGCGAACACGAACCGACCCACACCCTGTCGCCGCGCGGCCTCCAGTGCGTTCCGGGTGCCGTCGATGTTGACCTGCAGGATGTCCGCCCACGGTCGTTCCCCGCTGTATCCGGCCAGGTGGACGACGGCGTCGACCCCCGTGCAGGCCTGTTCGAGCGCGGGCAGGTCGGTGACCGATGCCTGGACCAGCTCGACCCGTTCCCCGGGAGTCGCCGGTGCCAGGGCGGTGACGTCGAGCAGCCGCAACACCCGGTCGGGGCGGGCCAGGCGGCTCCGCAGCATGGTGCCGATGCTCCCGGCAGCTCCGGTGATCAGGATGCGTCGGACCACGGTTCTCCCTCCGCCGTGACGAGCCCGGACGGCTCGCCGCGACGGGCGCCGAGCCATCACCTCGGGTACGGGTGGCTGTCGATGATCTTTCCGTCGATTCTGGCACTCGGGGGAGTCGTTGTGACCTGTCCGTGAGCAACGAGTACCGGAACAGGCGGTCGGCTACTGCTGCCGAGGGAATCATCAGGCAACCACTTCCGCCGTTTCCTCCGTCCAGGAGGCATGAAGCGCCTTGTGAGTACGTTGATCGGTGGTGCGTTGGTGGCAGTTCTCGCCGGTTGTGCCGACGAGGGCGGGGTCGGGTTCGGTGGTGCCCCCCAGGTGGAGCCGACGACCACGGCGCCCAGTTCCGTCACCTCCGAGCCGGCAGTCATGGACCCGCTGATGCCGCAACCCCCGGAGGGGGCCAGGGCCCTGGCCGAGGCACAGGTGGACGCCACGGCCCTGCCCGAGGACTATCCCCGCCTGGTGTGGACCCCGGAAGGGGACGCGAACGCCGTGGGCATGTACGGACGGGAGGGCGGCTGCGGCAAGGTCAGCGCGGAGGTGACCGAGCAGACCCCGAAGATGGTGCGCGTCGTACTCACCGAGACCGTGCCGGCCAAGCCCCAGATGTGCACGATGGACCTGCGCTTCCCGCCCCTGACCGTTCAGCTGGACACGCCGCTGGGCGAGCGCGTCGTGGTGCTGGAGGCCAAGCGGGTGGAGCAGTGACGACGGAGCGCTCCCCGGTCCGGTCTGGGAGCGCTCCGGACAACACCCTTCGAGAACACGCCGGTGGGCGCCCGACCGTGCTCCGGGCGCCCACCGGCGGGGTCGGTTCAGCGTCGGAACGAGATCTGCAGCGTCGGCTGGCTGGACTCGGCGAAGAAGTCGTTCCCCTTGTCGTCGACCACGACGAACGCGGGGAAGTCCTCCACCTCGATCCGCCAGACCGCCTCCATGCCGAGCTCCGGGTACTCCAGGACCTCCACCTTCTTGATGCAGTCCTGGGCCAGCCGGGCGGCGGGGCCACCGATCGAGCCGAGGTAGAACCCGCCGTGCTTGCGGCAGGCCTCGGTCACCTGCCGGGACCGGTTGCCCTTGGCCAGCATCACCAGCGACCCGCCGGCCGCCTGGAACTGCTCGACGTAGGAGTCCATCCGACCCGCGGTGGTGGGGCCGAAGGAACCGGAGGCGTAGCCCTCCGGGGTCTTGGCCGGACCCGCGTAGTACACCGGGTGGTTGCGCATGTACTCCGGCATCGGCTCGCCGGCGTCCAACCGCTCCTTGATCTTGGCGTGGGCGATGTCCCTGGCCACCACCAGCGGACCGGTCAGCGACACCCGGGTCTTGACGGGCAGCTTGGACAGCTCGGCGCGGATCTCGTCCATCGGCCGGTTCAGGTCGATCCGGACGACCTCGTCGGACAGCTGGTCCTCACGCACGTCCGGCAGGAACCGGGCCGGGTCACGCTCCAACTGCTCCAGGAACACCCCCTCCGGGGTGATCTTGGCCTTGGCCTGCCGGTCCGCCGAGCAGGACACCGCGATACCCACCGGGCAGGACGCACCGTGCCGCGGCAGGCGGATGACCCGCACGTCGTGGCAGAAGTACTTCCCACCGAACTGGGCGCCGATGCCGAACTGCTGGGTCATCTCCAGCACCTGCTGCTCCAGGTCGAGGTCCCGGAAGGCATGTCCCAGCGGTGAACCGGAGGTGGGCAGCTCGTCCAGGTAGCGTGCCGAGGCGAGCTTGGCGACCTTGAGGTTGTACTCGGCCGACATACCGCCGACGACGATCGCCAGGTGGTAGGGCGGACAGGCCGCCGTGCCCAGGCTGCGCAGCTTCTCGTCCAGGAACCGGGCCAGGCGGGTCGGGTTCAGCAGCGCCTTGGTCTCCTGGTACAGGAAGGTCTTGTTCGCGCTGCCCCCGCCCTTGGCCATGAACAGGAACTCGTAGTGCGGGTCGGTGCCCGCGGCGTTGTAGAGCTCGATCTGGGCGGGCAGGTTCGTCCCGGTGTTGCGCTCCTCCCAGAAGTTGAGCGGTGCCATCTGGGAATAGCGCAGGTTGAGGTTCTGGTAGGCGTCGAAGATGCCCCGGGCCAGCATTCTCTCGTCATCGCCGCCGGTGAGCACCGTCT
>DATCJU010000130.1:0-16118 GCA_036562635.1 Pseudonocardiaceae bacterium | reverse complement strand
CGCCTGGACCTGCCCTGGTCCCCCGTCTTCAACGCCCTGGTCTACGTCCTGGCCGGGCGGGGCACCGTCGGACCGGAGCGGCGACCGCTGGAGGAGGGGCAGCTCGCCGTGTTCGGCCCCGGGGAGGCACTCACCGTGCAGGCCGCACCCACCCAGCCGCTGGCCGCGGCGAACGGCTGGGAGATCCTGGTGCTGGGCGGACGCCCGATCCGGGAACCGGTCGCCCGCTACGGGCCGTTCGTGATGAACACCCGCGCCGAGATCATCCAGGCCATCGAGGACTTCCAGACCGGCCGCCTGGCCACCGTCGCACCCCAGCACATGCCGCACCGCGGCCCGGCCGACGAGGACCTGTCCGACGGCCGACGGTCCTGATCACCCGGCCTGTCGCGTCCGCCCCCGTCGGGAACAGGTCCGGCGGGGGCGGACGCCACCGTGGGACAGCACGGTTCGGAAGGGTCAGAAGAGGGCGGGCGGCTCCTCGCCACGGGCCGACAGCTGCTCGGTCCAGCGATACCGCCGCATGTCCACCCGCTCCCGGTCCGCCAGCACCCCCTCGGTCCGCAGGCGCGCGAGCTGCTCACGTGCCAGGTGGGCGGCGCAGGTGCCGTCCGCACGGAGCACCCGGTGCCACGGCAGGTCGTGCCCGTCCTCGGCCAGCACCCGACCGACCAACCTCGGTGACGGCGCACCCGCCAGCTCCGCCACGTCCCCGTAGGCCAGCACCCGGCCCGGCGGGATCGCGGCGACCACGGCCCGCACCCGCTCCACCAGCTCCTCGTCCAGCACGTCCCGCTCCCGTGTCCCGTCCCGGGCCCGCCCCCTGCTGCTCGACCGGCCGAGCGGGGTGATCAGGCGCCGAGGAAGTCCCGCACCAACGTGCCGACCTCCTCGGCGCGTTCCAGGTACACCATGTGCCCGCAGTCCAGCTCGGTCGCCACCAGCTCCTCACCCAGCACCGACCGGCAGTCCTGGACGAACTCCGGCTGCACGAAGTCGGCACCCCGGGCCGCCACCAGCAACGTGGGGGTGCCCGCGGGCGGGACCACGTGCGGGCGGGCCATCTCCGACCAGGCCGTCACCACCGCCGCCAGGCGGAACCGCCACCGCCAGTGCCCGTTCGTCCCCGGGCCACCTCCGGCGTCCGGCGCGCCCTCCACCCGTTCCAGGTGCTCGGCCACCTCCTCCTCGACCAGGCTCAGGGGCAGCCCCGACCAGCGTGCCCGCTGCGCCGCCACCGCGTCCTCGGGGTCGGCGAACACCATCGGCAGACCCACTGTCAGGTCGGCCTGCTCCGCCGCCTGCTCCGGCGGCAACCCGATCGCCGGGTCCAACAGCACCAGCCGGGCCACCCGCTCGGGGGCGAGGCGGGACAGGTGCAGCGCGACGGCTCCGCCGAAGGAGTGGGCGAGCACCGGTACGTGATCCAGCCCCAGCGCGTCCAGGGTGTCCAGGACGTCCGCCGTGTGCTGTTCCAGCGTCCACGGTGGGGTCCACGGGGACCGCCCGTGTCCGCGCAGGTCCAGGGCCAGGACCCGGAAGCCGGGCAGGTGCTCGGTGGCCAGCCGCCGCCAGCGTGCCCCGTGCCCCGTGACACCGTGCAGCGCCACCAGGGGCCGTCCTGCGGGATCGCCGTACTCGTGCACGTGCAGCGTCGCCATGTCGTCCTTCCTCGGGCCGTGTGCAGCCGCCTGCGCGCCCCGCGGTTATAGTCCACCAACCGCCCGCCGTGGACATCGGGCCGCGAACGGAGCAGGGGGTGCCTCCACTTGTCGGAGTGGCATGGTTCGATCCCACCCGTGGGAACCGCACCGAGCCAGGACAGCGTTCCCATCCTGGTCCGCAGGCCGGCGCCGCGACCGAAGCCGCTGCGGTGGGACGAGGCCGGTCGGCGTGTGCTGGACAGCCCCGGCGGATTCCTCCGACTGCTCGGCGGTCCGGGAACGGGCAAGACCACCCTGCTGGCGCACGTGGTCGCCGACCGTGTGCTGCGTCGGGGGGTGGACCCGGGGCACATCCTGGTGCTGGCGGCCAGCCGGAAGGCCGCCGACGCGTTGCGGGCCCGCATCACCCGGCTGCTCACCGGTGAGGTGGACGGCGACCCGGGAACCGGACCGGACGCCGACGGCTCCGGAAGGCTGCTGCGCACCCTGCGTCAGCCCCTGGTGCGCACCGTGCACTCCTACGCGTTCGGTGTGCTCCGGATCCAGGCCGCCCGCAACGGGGACCCGCCGCCCCGCCTGCTGTCCGGACCGGAGCAGGACGCGATGGTGCGGGAACTGTTGGCCGGTGAGGTGGCCGACGGGGCGGCGAACTGGCCCGAGCGGCTCCGCCCCGCGCTGACCCAGCCCGCCTTCGCCGAGGAACTGCGCGACCTGATGCTGCGCGCCGCCGAGCGCGGACTGGGCCCGGAGGACCTGGAGCGGCTGGGACACCAGCACGGCCGCGACGAGTGGGTGGCGGCCGGACGGTTCTACCGGCTCTACGAAGAGGTCACCCTGCTGTCCGGCATGGGCGGTGGTGGCGGGTCACCGCAGGCCACCGCCCCGGCACTGGACGCGGCCGAGCTGGTCGCCTCGGCGCTGCTGGCCCTGGACACCACACCAGACCTGTTGGCCGAGGAGCGGGCCCGGGTCCGTCACCTGCTGGTCGACGACGCCCAACACCTCGACCCCCAGGCCTACGAACTGGTGCGCACGCTCGGGGACACCGCCGAGGAGTTCGTCCTGGCCGGTGACCCGGACCAGGCGGTGTTCTCCTTCCGCGGCGCCGACCCCGACCTGCTGCTGGCGGCCGACCCGGACGGGGACCGCACCGTGGTGCTCACCGTGGACCACCGGATGACACCCGCGGTGCGGGAGGCGGTGCGGCGACTCGCCGAACACCTGCCCCGCAAGGGGCCGCAACGGGAGCTGGTCGGCCCGCCCACCGAGGAGGGCGACCTGACCGAGTTGGGCGGCTCGGTGCAGGTGCGGCTGTTGGCCTCGGAGGCGCAGGAGGCGACCTGGGTCGCCGACCAGCTCCGTCGGGCGCACCTGCTGGACGGGGTGCCCTGGTCGGAGATGGCCGTGTTGGTGCGGTCCACCGTGCGTTCGCTGCCGGTGCTCCGCCGGGCCCTGCTGGCTGCCGGGGTCCCGGTGTCGGTGCCGGCCGACGAGCTGCCGCTGGCCCAGCAGCCGGCGGCCTGGCCCCTGCTCACCCTGCTGCGGGTGGCGGCCCGCCCGGACGAGCTGGACGCGGACACCGCCGAGGCGTTGCTGACCTCCCCGTTGGGCGGGGCGGATCCGTTGGCACTGCGTCGGCTGCGGCGCGGCCTGCGCCGGCTGGAGGTGGCCGCCGGTGGGGACCGTCCCAGTGGTGAGCTGCTGGTCGACGTGCTCACCGACGACGACCGACTGGCCGCCCTGGAGGAGGAGACCGCGGAACCCGCACGCCGGATCTCCGGGTTGCTGCGCACCGCCCGGGAGGCGATGGCCACCGGCGCCGGTGTCGACCAGGTGCTCTGGGCGGTGTGGCAGGCCAGCGGGCTGGAAGAGCGTTGGGTGGAGCAGGCCACCCGCGGGGGCATGGCCGGGGCACAGGCCGACCGTGACCTGGACACCGTGGTGGCGCTGTTCGACGCGGCGGCCCGCTACACCGACCGTCTGCCCGGCGCCCGGGTCGACGGGTTCGCCGACTACCTGAGCTCACAGCAGTTCAGCGGGGACACCCTGGCCCCCTCGGCCCCGCAGGGCGACGCGGTCGCCGTGCTCACCGCGCACGCGGCGGTGGGCCGCGAGTGGACGGTGGTCGCGGTGCCCGGTGTGCAGGAGGGCACGTGGCCGGACCTGCGGCTGCGGGGCACGCTGCTCGGGGTGGAGCGGCTGGTCGACCTGTTGTCCGGGATCACCACCGACGAACCGGTGTCCGCGACCGCCCCGCTGCTCGCCGAGGAGCGGAGGCTGCTGCTGGTGGCGGCGAGCCGCGCCCGGCGGACCCTGCTGGTCAGCGCGGTCCGTGGCGACGAACAGCAGCCGTCACGGTTCCTGGACGAGCTGGACGGCTTCGACGTCACCGAGGCCGCCGAGGCGGGGCGCCCGCTGTTCACCCCCTCCCGGGGACTGGTGCTCGCCGAGCTGGTCGGTGAGCTGCGTCGGGTGGTGTGCGACGGCAAGGCCGACCCGGCACGGCGCCGCCGGGCGGCCCGGCAGCTGGCCCGCCTGGCCGCCGCCGGGGTGCCGGGTGCGCACCCCGACACCTGGTACGGCCTGCCGGAGGTCTCCACCGACGCTCCCCTGTGGACGGCCGACGAGGTGGTGAACGTGTCACCGTCCACCGTGGAGCTCCTCGCCGGGTGCCCCATGCGCTGGCTCGTGGAGCGGCACGGTGGGCGGGACCCGATCGCCCTGGACAACGTGATCGGCTCGCTGGTGCACGCCCTGGTCCAGGCGATGGCCGCCGGCGCCGACGAGCAGGAGGTGCGCCGCGTCCTGGACGAGGCGTGGGAGGCGCTCGACACCGGGGCGCCCTGGTTCTCCCGCCGGGAGCGCCGACGGGTGGAGCAGATGGTGGACAGCTTCCGGGCGTGGCTGGCCCGCAGCCGAGGCGAGCTGACCCAGGTGGCGGTGGAGCAGGACCTGTCCGTGACGCTGCCGGAGGAGGAGAACCCCGGGACCCCACGGGTGCGGCTGCGGGGCCGGGTGGACCGGCTGGAGGTCGACGAACAGGGCCGCCCCGTGGTGGTGGACATCAAGACCGGCCGTACCCCGGCGACCAGGGAGGAGGCCGAACGACACCCGCAGCTCGCCGTCTACCAGCTCGCCGCCGCACTGGGCGCGTACCGCTCGCTGGGGGTGGACGCCGAGCCCGGTGGGGCGCTCCTGCTCTACCTGGGCAAGACGAACCGGGACGGGACCCCGGTCCAGCGGGTGCAGCCGCCGCTGGACTCCGAGCAGGTCCGGTCCTGGCTGCAGGCGGTGCGCAACGCCGCCGCCGCGGCACGTGGACCGACCTACCCGGTCACGGAGAACACCGGCTGCTCCCGCTGTGCGGCCCGCGCGTGCTGCCCGCTGCAGGAGTCTGGTAGGCAGGTGACCTCGTGACGGTGACCAGCGTGGACCACGGGGAGCCGGACCGGCGGACGCCGACACCGCCGCAGTCCCTGGTCAGCCCGCGTGAACTGGCTGCGGCCCTCGGACTGCCCTCGCCCACCCCGGAGCAGGCGGCTGTGATCGCCGCGCCGCCCGAGCCGGCGCTGGTGGTCGCCGGGGCAGGTGCGGGCAAGACCGAGACCATGGCCGCCCGGGTGGTGTGGCTGGTGGCCAACCGGATCGTCACCCCCGACCGGGTGCTCGGGCTGACCTTCACCCGCAAGGCGGCCCGGCAGCTGGCCGAGCGGGTGCGCTCCCGGCTGCGCCGACTGGCCGGCTCCCGCCTGCTGGACCGGATCGACCCCGGCGGCACGCTGCGCGCCCAGCTCCTCACCACCGAGCCGACGGTGCTCACCTACCACGCCTATGCCGGCCGTCTGGTCGCCGAGCACGGCCTGCGGATACCGGTGGAACCGGGTGCTCGCCTGCTCAGCGAGACCGCCGCCTGGCAACTCGCCCACTCGGTGGTCTCCTCCTGGACCGAGGACCTGGACACCGACAAGGTGCCGGCCACGGTGACCGGGTACGTGCTGCGCCTGGCCGGGGAGCTGGCCGAGCACCTGGTGGACCCGGAGCAGGTGCGGGAGCACGCGCTCACCTTCTGTGCCGCCGTCGAGGAGGCCCCTCGTGCTCCCCGGCAGTCGGCCGTGCTCAAGGACTCCCTGCGCAGGGTGCTGACCACCCAGCGGCTGCGGGCCGCGTTGCTGCCCCTGGTGGAGGCCTACACGCAGCGCAAACGCCGGGACGGCGTGATGGACTTCGCCGACCAGATGTCCCTGGCCGCCCGGCTGGCCCTGGAGCACCCCGAGGTGGTGCGCGGGGAGCGGGAGCGCTTCGGTGCGGTGCTGCTGGACGAGTACCAGGACACCGGGCACGCCCAGCGGTTGCTGCTGCGGGCGCTGTTCGGGGACACCCCCGAGGTGCCGGGTGGTCCGCTGCCGGTCACCGCGGTCGGCGATCCCATCCAGGCCATCTACGGCTGGCGTGGGGCGAGTGCGGCCAACCTGCGGGGGTTCCCGCGGGACTTCGGTCGGCGGCGCCCCGACGGTCGGGTGGAGGAAGCGGCCCGGTACGGCATGCTCACCAGCTTCCGCAACCCGCCCGAGGTGCTGGCGGTGGCCAACGCGGTCTCGGAGTCGGAGCGGACCAGGGCGGCGGAGAACGGCCTGCCGGTGGACCTGCTGCGGGCGCGCCCGGACGCCCAGCCGGGCGAGGTGCGGTGTGCGCTGCTGCCTGACGTGCGTGCCGAGCTGGACTGGCTGGGGTCCCGTCTCGCCGCGCGGTGGCGGGAGCTCGCCGAGGAACGGGGGCGGCCGCCGACCGCGGCGGTCCTGGTGCGGCGGCGTGCGGACATGGCGCCGGTCGCGGCGGCGTTGCGGGCACACGGTCTGCCGGTGGAGGTGGTCGGGCTCGGCGGTCTGTTGGACGAGCCCGAGGTGCGGGACCTGGTCAGCGTGCTGCGGGTGCTGGTGGATCCGTTGGCCGGCAGCGCGGCCGCCCGGTTGCTCACCGGTGCGCGCTGGCGGCTGGGCGCGGCCGATCTCGCCGCCCTGTGGCAGCGGGCCGGGGAACTGGCCAGCACCTTCCGCGGCACCGGGGAGCCGGGGGACCCCCTGGTCGGCCTGGCCAACGCCGTGCCCGGGGACCATGTCGAGCACGCCGGGCTGGTGGACGCGATCGACGACCCCGGCCCGCCCGAGCGGTACTCCCCGGAGGGCTACCGGCGGATCCGTCAGCTCGGTGGCGAACTGGCCGCCCTGCGTCGCCGCCTGGACCAGCCGCTGCCGGAGCTGGTCGCCGACGTGGAGCGGACCATGCGGCTGGACGTCGAGGCGCTGGCCCGGGAGGGCGGGGCCGGTCGGGTCCACCTGGACGCGTTCGCCGACGTGGTGACCGGGTTCGCCGCGACGAACCCCACGGCCGGGTTGACCGCGCTGCTGGACTACCTGGACGCGGCGGAGCGGGCCGAGGACGGGTTGGAGCCCGGTGAGGTCGAGGTGGTCCAGGACCGGGTGCAGGTGCTCACCGCGCACGCCGCGAAGGGCCTGGAGTGGGAGATCGTCGCGGTACCGCACGTGGTGAACGGTGTCTTCCCCGGCCGCAAGCTCTCGTCGAGCTGGCTGGGTGCGGTGGACCAGCTGCCGGTGAGCCTGCGCGGGGACGCCGAGGAACTGCCGGTGCTGGACCTGTCCGTCTGCGCCGACCGCAAGGAGGTCGAGAACGCCCTCGTCGAGCACGAACAGGCGATGGATCGGCGTCGGCTGGAGGAGGAACGCCGGCTGTTCTACGTCGCCCTCACCCGTGCCGAGCGTTTCCTGCTGGTCTCCGGGCACTGGTGGGGGGAGACCGGCAGCAGGCCCCGCGGTCCGTCGCCGTTCCTCGCCGAGGTCTACGAGATGCTGCTCGAGAACCCCTGGGCGGGCACGGTCGACCGGTGGGTGGGCGAACCCGCGGAGGAGGAGGGCAACCCCCTGACCGAGCACGCCCGGGTCGCGCACTGGCCGGTGGACCCGTTGGGGGAGCGGCGGCAGGCCGTCGCGGAGGGCGCCGAACTGGTGCGGGCCGCGCTGGCCGAGCTCGGCGACGCGGACCCGACCGCCCCGGCCACGTCGCTCGCCCCGGGGGAGGATCCGGAGGGCTGGGCCCGGGACGTGGACGTGCTGCTGGCCGAACGGTCGGGAGCCACGGAACAACGGGCCCGGGTGGAGCTGCCCGACCACCTGTCGGTGAGCCAGCTCGTCGAACTGGCCGGGGACCCGGAGAAGCTGGCCCGCAGGCTGCGCCGGCCGCTGCCGTACCAGCCGAACCCGATGGCACGCCGGGGCACCGCGTTCCACGCCTGGCTGGAGCAGCGGTTCTCGGTCAACCAGCTGCTCGACCTGGACGAGCTGCCCGGGGCCGCCGACGCGGACGCCGCCCCCGACGAGCAGCTCGAACGGCTGAAGGATGCGTTCCTGGCCAGCGAGTGGGCCGAGCGGGTGCCGCACGAGGTCGAGGTGCCGTTCGAGACCGAGATCGACGGCATCGCCGTCCGCGGGCGGATGGACGCGGTGTTCGCCGACCCCGACGGCGGCTGGACCGTGGTGGACTGGAAGACCGGTGCGATGCCGGACGAGGAGCACCTGCCGGTGGTGTCGGTGCAGCTCGCGGCCTACCGCCTGGCATGGGCGGCACTGTCGGGCACCCCGCTGCACAAGGTACGGGCGGCCTTCCACTACGTGCGGCACAACCGGACCCTGCGCCCGGCCGATCTGCTGGACGCCGAGGGCCTGCGTGCCCTCCTCCGCGGGGTGCCGGCCGCCTGACGTCGGCCGGGGCGGCCCGGTGCCCCGGT
Source organism: Pseudonocardiaceae bacterium (assembly GCA_036562635.1). Lineage (GTDB taxonomy): Bacteria > Actinomycetota > Actinomycetes > Mycobacteriales > Pseudonocardiaceae > DATCJU01. The sequence goes on along the minus strand of DATCJU010000130.1, from coordinate 7,655 downwards.
CGGTGGTCACGCGGTTTGCGTAATCGCGCCGACCGCGGAACGCTGGGTTGATGCGACCGACGCAGAACTGGCACCTGGACAGCCCGCCGGACACGGACGTGGACGTGGCGCAGGACCTCGTCGAGCTGCGTGCGCCGCTGGTCGGCGTCCGGCGCGACGAGACCGGCGCCTGGTCGTTCGAGGGTCCCGCCGACTCCGTGGGGGACTCCGTGGTGATGACGCTCGGCGACGTGGTCAACGCCTGGCCGCACGTCGCGGTGCTCGATGACCTGGCACCCGGGCAGGTTGCCTGGTGGGACTGGTCGGACAACGGTTGGCACATCGGCGCCCTGGTCGGTGACGCCGAGATCCCCGCGGTGGACCTGCACGAGGAGGCCTGGCCGCAGGAGCTGCCGCTGGAGACGACCGCCGTGGTGGAGCGGGCCGTGGTGACGGGCGAGCGTCCGCTCGCCGACGTGCAGCGCGACGTGGAGGGGTTCTCCTTCGTCGGCCCGCCGAAGGACACCGAGCCGGTCCCCGAGGAGTTCATGCTGGTCCGGCTGACCGACGCGGTGCGTCGCTGGCCGCATTCCCTGGGTGTGGTCGCGGCGCTGCAGCCCGGTGAGGGCGTGGAGTGGGATGCCGAACAGCGGCACTGGGAGGGTTACGAGTTCACCCGCGGGTGAGGACGAGCACCGGTCACCGGTCGTGCCCCGGACACCGGGGTACGACCGGTTCTCCGGGATGTCGGGTCGCGCAGGTCCGGGCCGTCAGCGTCGTGCGCGGACCCGGGCGACCTCGGCCTTGAGTACGCGGTCGTAGAGCACTTCCTGGAGCCATCGCCCGAACAGCGACGGCCCGAATTCGGTGGAGCGGTCCTCGGGAGGGATCACCACCTGGCTGGTGCCGTCGCTGTCGACGGCGACCACCCCGATGCCGTAGTAGTCCAGCTCCATCAGCGGCCAGGCGTCGTAGGGCTGGAGACTCGGCAGGACGACGGCGCAGGGCGCGAGGGTCATCAGCGTGCCGCAGGCCTGGAGTGCCCGGCCGACCGAGGTCTCCTCGACCAGCACTCCGAGCAGGTCCACCGCGGGTACCGGGAGCCGGTCGTGGAGTTCGGGTTCGAACCAGGACTGGAACCACGACGGGTCGGGCTCGGGTGGCCAGCCGTTGCGGACCCGCCAACGGTGCACGTCGCGCCTGACCCGGACGACGGCAGAAACCCGCTGCCCCAGCACCGCCACGTCCGGGATGACGACGCCTCGCCACCCCAGAGCGAACGCAGCGTGCTGTAGTGACTGCACGTTGGAATCCTAGGGTGTCCTGAAAACCTCTTCGCAGGCGCGTCGCCCAGAGGTGACCAAGGAGATAGGGAAACATGACCAACGACGTGCCGGGTGGGCGGGTGATCCTGCTGGGCGCGACGGGGTACACCGGACGGCTCACCGTCGAGGAGCTGGTCGCGGCGGGTTGTCGGCCGGTGCTGGTCGGACGGGATCCGGTCCGTCTGGCCGCGATGGGCGAGAGCTCGGGTGGTCTTGTCACCCGGGTGGTCGACATCACCGCACCCGGGGCGGTGGAGGCACTGCGGGAGCTGCTGCGGCCGGGTGACGTGTTGATCAGTACCGTGGGGCCCTTCGCCCGGCTCGGGAGTCCCGCGGTGCAGGCCGCGGCCCGGGCCGGGGTCACCTACCTGGACTCCACGGGAGAACCGTCCTTCGTGCGGCGGGTGTTCGAGGAGTTCGGGCCGCAGGCGGAGCGGACCGGAGCGACGTTGCTCACGGCCTTCGGCTACGACTACGTGCCAGGGAACCTGGCCGCGGAGCTGGTGCTGCGCGCCGTCACGGAACGCGGTGGCGCGGTGGCCCGGCGGGTGCGTCGGGTCGAGATCGGTTACTTCGCCGTGGGCGGTGTCGGGTCGGCCATCAGCCGGGGGACCGCTCGCTCGGTCGCCGGCGTGCTCGGCGAGCCGGTCTTCGGCCTGGGCGGGGGTGTGTTGCGGTCGGAACCCGCGGCACTGCGGGTCGCCGAGTTCGTCGTCGCCGGACGGCGACGCACGGCGGTGTCCATCGGCGCCAGTGAGCACTTCGCGCTGCCCCGACTGCATCCGGAGCTGTCGGAGGTGGACGTCTACGCCGGATGGTTCGGCGCGGCCGGTCGCCTGGTGCACCGGACGGCCCTGCTCGGTATCCGGATGCCGGCGCTGGTGCGGGGTGCGCGCCGGCTGGCCGCCGCGCTGGCCGAGCGGGTGCCCGCCGAGCCGGCTCCGGACTCCACGGCCCACATCGCCGTCGTCGCGGTGGCACGGGATGCCCGGGGGAGGCGCCTGGCCGAGGTGGAGCTGCGGGGCGGCAACCCCTACCGGTTCACCGCCCGGATGCTGTCCTGGGCGGCCCGTACCGCCCTGGAGGAGGGGGTCAGGGGGCCCGGTGCCGTCGGCCCGGTCGAGGCGTTCGGGGTCGAACCGCTGCGGCGGGCGTGTGCGGACGCGGGCCTGGTCCGGGTCCGGGGTGTGGACGGGTGACACGGTGTTGCGCCATCAGGGCCATTCCGCCGGCGGACAAGTGAATTGCTGAGCATGTGACGTCATCATCTGTTGCTGATTCCCCGACCGGGAATTCCTCACCCCTGCGAGGAGGCAACGATGACGTCCCTGCGCAAGACCACGGCCGCGCTCGGCCTGGCCCTGATGTCCACCCTCGGTGCGCTCGCCGTCGCCCCCACGGCCGAGGCGAGCGGCTACAAGATGACCCACGCCCAGGCCACGGCCAGGCTGAGCGCCGCCGGGATCACCTGGAGCTCCAGCGGCGGCTGTTCGGACCGCAACAAGCCCAACTGCACGTCCTTCGAGCAGATCAACTCCGGCACGATCGACGGCATCATCACCCTGAAGCAGGCCAGCGGCTGCGCCATCAACATCACCGGCGGCACGGAGACCGGCCACGCCTCCGGCACCTACAGCCACTGGAACGGCTACAAGGTGGACATCTCGCTCAACTCCTGCATCAACAGCTACATCCGGAACAGCTTCACCCGGATCGTCCCGCCCTCCTTCGGCAGCGAGCAGTACCGCTCGGCCGCCGGCAACATCTACACGCTGGAGAGCAACCACTGGGACATCCTCTACTACTGAGCCGTTCGGACCGGGTCGTCCGAGCGAACAGGTGGGGCCGCCGGCCGTGACGCCACCCCGGCCGGCGGCCCCACCGCCCCCGGCCGGAGGGTCCGCCAGCAGGGACCGTCGCCGCGGGCTACCCTGCGCGCCGTGAGTGGCGATCACAGTCCGGCACCCCGGGTGGACGCCGGTTCTCCAGCGGTGGAACGGGCCGCGGTGGCGGCCGCTGCCGGGGAGCTCCTCGCCGAGCTGCGGGAGTGGATCGCCATCCCCTCGGTGTCCGCCGACCCCGCGCACCACGCCGACGTCGTCCGCTCCGCCCACTGGCTGGCCGGGACGCTGCGCCGGCACGGATGGCCGATCGTGGAGGTGTGGGACCGTGCGGGCGGAGAACCGATCCTCCCGGCCGTGTACGCCTGCTGGCCCGCCGCCGACCCGGCGGCTCCCGTGGTCCTGGTCTACGGCCACCACGACGTGCAGCCGGTCGACCCGGTGGGGGCGTGGCGGCATCCTCCGTTCACCCCGGTGCTGGTCGGGGACGAGCTGTACGGCCGCGGCGCCAGCGACGACAAGGGCCCGGTGCTCATGCACCTGTACGGTCTGCGCGCCCACCTGGAGGCCTCCGGGGCGTTCGCCCCGGCGGTGACGGTCAAGCTTCTCGTCGAGGGGGAGGAGGAGTCCGGCTCCCCGCACATCGAGCGGCTGCTCACCGAACACGGCGCCGAGCTGGACTGCGACGCCCTGGTGGTCTCGGACACCCAGCTCTTCGACCACGACGCGCCCAGCGTGTGCACCGGCATGCGCGGTCTGGTCGCCGTCGACGTGGAGTTCCACGGTGCCGAGGCCGACCTGCACTCGGGTCGGTTCGGCGGTGCGGTGCCCAACCCGGTCACCGCGCTGGCCCGCCTGGTGGCCGCGTTGCACGACCGGGACGGCCGGGTCGCCGTGCCGGGGTTCTACGACGACGTGCGCGAGCCGACCCCGGTGGAACGGGCCGTGTTCGCCAGCCTGCCCTTCGACGAGCGGACCTGGCTGGAACGGACCGCCCGGGCGCAGGCCACCGCGGGGGAGGACGGCTGGACCACACTGGAACGGATCTGGGTACGCCCCACCGCCGAGGTGAACGGTTTCCATGGCGGATACACCGGGCCCGGGGTGAAGACGATCGTGCCGAACCGGGCCGCGGTCAAGCTGTCCTTCCGACTGGTTCCGGATCAGCGACCGGACCGGATCAGGGAGCTGGTCCGGCGGTTCGTGGCCGAGCACACCCCGCCCGGTATCCAGGCCGAGGTGCGTTTCCACCCCGGCGACCTCCCGCCCGCACTCGCCGATCCGGACCACCCGTTGACCGGGGCGGTGCTGGAGGCGGTCGAGTCGGCTTTCGGGCGACCCGTGCTGCTGTCCCGCACCGGCGGCTCGGGCCCGCCGGGCCTGCTGCGGTCCGTTCTGGGTGTCCCGCTGGCCTTCCTGGGTGTCGGTCTGCCCGACGACCGGATCCACGCCCCCGATGAACGGGTACGCCTGCCCGTGCTGCACCGGGGAGCCGAGGCGGCGGCCCTGCTGTGGCGGATGCTGCCCGAGCGTCTGGCAGCCGCGCGCGGACGGGGAGGCGCCTGATGCGGCGGAGGAACCTCCGGGAGGTCACCAGCCACCTGGCGGAGCAGCCCCCGCACATGCTCGTCGGGGTGATCCGGATGCCCGCGAGCGGCGTGGCCCCGACGGTCTCGATCATCCGCCGGATCGTCGGGGCGCTGGTCGCGTTGGCCGTGACCGTGCTCATCGTCTACGTGGACCGGGACGGCTACCGGGACGCCGACGGCACCCCGCTGTCCCTGCTGGACTGCGTCTACTACGCGACCGTGTCGCTGTCGACGACCGGCTACGGCGACATCACCCCGTACTCGCAGACCGCGAGGCTGGTGAACATCCTGGTCATCACCCCGCTGCGGGTGTTGTTCCTGATCGTGCTGGTGGGGACGACCCTTGAGGTGCTCACCGAGCGGTCCCGCCAGGCCATGAGGATCCGAAGCTGGAGGCGTAGGGTGCGCGACCACGTGGTGGTCATCGGATTCGGGACCAAGGGGCGTTCGGCGGTGAGCGTCCTCCTCGGCGACGGCGTCGCCCCGGAGCGGATCGTGGTGGTGGACACCGACAGCACCGCCCTGGAGGCCGCCTCCGCGCTCGGACTGGTCACGGTCACCGGCTCGGGCACCCGTTCGGAGGTGCTGCGGGTGGCCGGGGTACCGCGGGCCAGCTCCGTCATCGTGGCCACCAACCGGGACGACACCGCCATCCTGGTGACCCTCACCGCCCGGGAGCTGGCCCCGAGGGCGCGGATCGTGGCTGAGGTCCGGGAGTCGGACAACGAGCACCTGCTGCGTCAGTCCGGTGCTGACTCGGTCGTGGTCTCCAGCGACACCGCCGGGCGTCTGCTGGGCATGGCCACCACCGCCCCGTCGGTGGTGGAGATGTTCGAGGACCTGCTCACCCCGGACACGGGGTTGGCCATCGCCGAGCGCGAGGTGGAGTCCTCCGAGGTCGGCGGCTCGCCACGGCACCTGCCGGACATCGTGCTCGGTGTGGTCCGGGGCGGGCGACTCTACCGGGTGGACTCCCCCCAGGCCGACGCCATCGAACCGGGGGATCGGTTGCTCTACGTACGCAGGGCGACTCCCGCACCCGAGGAGTGACGCCCTGGGGTGACCCTGGTCGCGGGGTGGGGTTGTGCCGTCTGCCACGATCCCACCCGTGGCGGTGCGACATGCCTCCGTGCGATGGGTCCTGGTCTTGCTGGCGCTCGGGCTGGTCGGGGTCGGGACGGCGGCGGTTGTGTGGTGGCCCGTGTGGTTCGGTGCGGGCGAGGGAACGGCGACCAGACCGGCCACGGCGACGGTGCAGGCCCACGCCCCGTGCGGGGACCCGCAGGCGCGGGACACCGTCGAGTTCGAACTGGACGGTGAACGGCACCAGGCCCGGCTCAACGGCTGCGGGCACCGGGCGGGTGAGGTGCTGCAGGTGGCGGTGCCCACCGAAGCCGACCCCTCCGGGGAGCTGGTCGTGCAGCTCGCCGACGCCGTGCCGGTGACGGAAGGGCCCGGCCTGGGGCGTCGGCTGACCATGGTGTTGCTGGCCGTGGCGGGGATGGCCGGTGGTGTGCTCCTGCTGGCCCTCCGCCGTCGGGCGCGTCGTCCGGTGCCCGCGGCGAAACCGGGCACCGGGCAACCGGCCACCACCCCGGAGTCCTCGGCCGAACCGGTGACGCCGGGGACGCCCGGCGGGGCGGAGGAGCCACCGACCGAACAGTTCCCGGCGATCGTGGCCACCCCGACGACACCGGACGAGTCGCCGGAGGAGCCTGCCGAACAGCCCGCCCTACCGGAGAGCGTGCCGGTGCACGCGGGTGGCACCACGGCGGTGTGGAGCGGTTCCTTCCCCGTGGCCCCACCGGACTCGGTGTCCCCGTCGTCCGTGTCCCCGTCGTCCAGCGGTTCGTGGGACTCCCGGGACGGCCAGGGCAGCGGAGGCTGGTTCGGCTGACGGCTCAGCTGACCGCCGAGGCTTCGATCAACCAGGTGTTGCACTGGTAGGTCCGGTTCTTCTGCGCCCCCTGCTGGAACCAGGCGCCGTTGTTGCGCGGGCTGCCGTGGTCCCGCGGCCCGCCGGGCTGGTCCCCGCGGTTGCTCGCGTCCAACAGGGCCTGCTCGTAGAGCGAGCGGTCCAGGCCGTTGCCCACCGTGGCGGCGAAGAACATGCCGCCGAAGCAGCTGGCCTGCAGCTCCAGCCGACGGCTGATCAGCAGCCCGGCCTCGCTGTTCGGTCCGACCTCGTAGCGCGCGTCCCACGCGGCGGTCATGATGCCGCTCAGCTGCTGCACGTGGTGCCCGTACTCGTGGGCCAGCACCTCCAGGTAGATGGCGGGCCGGTTCGTCGGCTGGCCCTCCACCTCGGTGAAGTACCGTGGCGGCATGTAGATGTTGCCCCGGCAGTAGTAGGCGGAGGCGGTCGCCGGCTGGTTGCCGCACGGCGTGCTGTGCTCCCCGGTGGGGGTGAACACCCGCGGCGCCCCGGTGGGCAGGCCTGCGGCGGACAGCACCGGGTCCCACGCCTGCCGCATGCACTGCACCGCCGCCTCGTAGTAGACCTGCTGCTGTGCCCAGTCCCAGGGCGGGAGGTGGCAGGTGACAGCGGGGACACCGAGCCCGTCCTGGTGGATCGGGTTGTTCTCCAGGAGGTACACCGGCTGCGGCTGGGACGGGTGGCTCCGCTGCTCGGGCGTGTCCCACGGGTCCGTGGTGTCCGCTGTGGTGGGTGTGGTCGTGCTCGTGCTCTGCCGTGTGGTGGCCGTCGGGTAGGTGGTGAGCGGGACCGGGGTGTAGCTCTGGGTCGGGTAGTACTCGTAGCCGGGCTCGGCGGTGCGCTCGGACGAGCCGGTGGCGGTCAACCCGATCATCGCGAAGCTGTACAGGCCCGCCATGACCAGTGTCAGGGCCACCACCGCGACCGCCACGGCCCCGAGGCGTCGCGGTGCGGGACGGGCCGCCGGGGGAGCCCAGGGCGGGCC
>DATCJU010000083.1:0-11205 GCA_036562635.1 Pseudonocardiaceae bacterium | reverse complement strand
AACCCGGTGGGGCCGCACAGGAACACGCGGCGGTCCAGCAGCCAACGCAACAGGTTCGGGTCGGTGTCCAGTGCCGCCACCACCGCGGCGTCGGACGGCACGAACATGATCGTCCCGTAGATGGCGTCCGCCCAGCGCTGGTAGTTCCTGGCCGACAGCTCCGCGGCGCGGCTGCGGATGTTGCGCACGTGGACCCGCAGCGCCTCGGCCCGCTCCTCGGGGTCGTCGGTCTCCACCGCCTCCGCCCAACAGGCCAGGGTGGTCTTGGCGTCCACCGGCACCCGACGTCCCCCACCGGTCAGCAGCACCATGTCCGGTCGGACCGCTCCGCCACCGGCCAGGTCGGTCTGCAGCTCGAAGTGCAGACCCTCCCGCAGGCCGAGCGCCCGGGCGGTCTCCACGAGCACCTGCTCCCCGAGCTCGCCCCGGCCGGTCGTCGACGCGAACGCCACCTCGTAGCGGCGCAGCGCGGCCTGGTGCTCGCGGGTGCGGGCCCGCTCGGCCTCCACCATGGCCAGCGCGGTGTCGACCCGCCGCAGACTGTCGGTGTACAGGCGCCAGCAGAACACCAGCGCACCGGCCAGCAACAACGCCACCACGACCGCGGTCGTGGTGATCACCACAGATGCCACGTGCGACTCCCGAGGTCGGCTGCCCTGCCCGATCATGGCGCAGCGGTCCACCGGGTCCGGGGATTTCCCCGCATCGGGGTGGCCCTGGTACGAGAAAAACGCGTACGCCGAGGGCCGGAACCCGGCGGGACCTCTAGCGTGATGCCCATGCGCGTGCTGCACACCTCCGACTGGCACGTGGGGCGGACGCTCCACGGCCAGGACCGGCTCGCCGAGCAGGAGGCCGTGCTCTCGGGCCTGGCCGACCTCGTCGCCGACGAGCGGGTGGACGTCGTGGTCGTCTCCGGGGACCTCTACGACCGGGCGGTGCCCTCCGGTGAGGCGGTGCAGGTCTGTCACCGCGTGCTGACCGCGATCCGACAGGCGGGCGCACGGATCGTCGTCATCCCCGGCAACCACGACTCGGCCTCCCGGCTGGGGGCGTTCGCCGACTTCGCCGCGGCCGGTGGGCTGTACCTGCGCACCCGGATCGCCCGGCTGCACGAACCGGTGCTGCTCTCCGACACGCACGGGCCGGTGGCCTTCTACGGCGTGCCCTACCTGGAGCCGGAGCCGGCCAGACACCTGCTGGGCACCACCGAACGTGGGCACGCGGCGGTACTCGGCGAGGCGATGCGCCGGGTACGGGCGGACCTGGCCGAGCGAGGCCCCGGAGTGCGCTCGGTGGTGCTGGCCCACGCCTTCGTCACCGGTGGCCGGCCCAGCGAGTCCGAGCGGACCATCGCGGTCGGCGGGGTCGAGCAGGTGCCCGCGGCGGTGTTCGACGGGGTGGACTACGTCGCGCTCGGTCACCTGCACGGCCCGCAGGTGCTCGCCGACAACCTGCGCTATGCCGGGAGTCCGCTGGCCTACTCCTTCTCCGAGGTCGAGCACCGCAAGTCGGTGTGGCTGGTGGAGCTGGGCCCGGACGGGCTGGCCGGGGTGGAGCGCCGTGAGCTGCCGGTGCCACGGCGGTTGGCCGTGCTGACCGGGGAGTTGGAGACGCTGCTCACCGACCCGGCCCACGCCGAACTGGAGGACTGTTACCTGTCGGTGGTGCTCACCGACCGGGTGCGCCCGCTGGAGGCGATGCGCCGGCTGCGGGAGCGGTTCCCGTACGCGGTGCACCTGCAGTGGGAACCGGAGGGCGGTTGGCAGGGCACGCCGATGCGCTACCGCGAGGCGGTGCGCGGCCGGGACGACCACGAGATCACCTGCGGTTTCCTCGTCGACTGCCGGGGTGCCGGGCCCACCGGGAGCGAGCGGGCCCTGCTCCAGGAGGCGTTGGCGGCCGTGCGGACCGCGGAGGTGACGGGGTGAGCGGGCGGATCGCTCCCGGCGCGGCGCGTGGGGAGGCACGGTGAGGCTGCACCGGCTGGAACTGTCCGCGTTCGGCCCCTACCCGGGACGCGAGCAGGTCGACTTCGACGCCCTCGGTGCGGACGGGGTGTTCCTGCTGCACGGCGACACCGGAGCGGGGAAGACCACCCTGCTCGACGCGGTGGCGTTCGCCCTGTTCGGCAGGGTGCCCGGGGCCCGCGGGGAGGTCAGGCGGCTGCGCTGCGACCTGGCCGACCCGGACACCCCGACCGAGGTGGTGCTGGAACTCACCGTGCAGGGGCACCGTCTCCGCATCACCCGCAGCCCCGAGTACCAGCGCCCTCGCAGGCGCCGGGAGGGGTTCACCACCCAGCAGGCCAGGGCCAGTCTGGTGTGGTTGGGGGACCCGCCCAGTGGCCAGCCCGCCGAGGGACTGACCCGGATCGACGAGGTCGGGCGCACCGTGCAGCGGCTGCTGGGCATGAGCGCCGACCAGTTCTTCCAGGTGGTGCTGTTGCCGCAGGGCGAGTTCGCCCGGTTCCTGCGGGCGGAGACCGCCGAGCGGGAGCAGCTGCTGGAACGGCTGTTCGGCACGCAGCGGTTCGCGCAGGTGGAGCGGTGGTTCCGGGAACGGCGGCTGGAGTCCCGTCACGACCTGGACCGGCGACGGCAGGTGGTGGCGAACCTGCTCGCCCGGGTGGCCCAGGTCGGTGGGGTCGAACCGCCCGAGGACGCGGTCAGCCCCACCGGATCGGGGCGCGCCTGGCTGACCGAGTTGTGCCGCAGGACGGCCGAGGACGCCGAACGGGCCGTGGCGGAGCAACACGTGACCCGGGTCGAACTGGAACGGGCCGAGACCGAGCTGGCCGGGCGGCGGGACCTGGCCGAGAAGGTGCGTCGGGTGCGGCGGGCCCACGCCGACCTGGCCGACCTGGACCGTCGGGCCGGGGAACGGGCCACCTGGGCCGCCGAGTGCGAGGCCGCTCGCCGTGCGGTCCCGGTGCTGTCGGCCCAGCGTGCCGTGGACCGTGCCGAGCAGGCGGTGCGGGTCGCCGTGGACACCGTGCAGGCCGCCGCCGCGCGCGCCGCGGAGCTGGTCCGCGTCGATCCGGCGGCCGAGGTCGCCGAGCTGCGTGCCACCGCGGGCGAACACCGGGAGCGGGCGGGGGCGTTGGCCGAGCTGGTGGCCGAGGTCGACCGGCAGCACACCGAGGAACGCCGGCTCGTCGAGCTGGAGGGTGTCGTCCTGGAGGCGGAGCGGCAGGCCACCGTCGCGGCGAAGGAGGCCGCCGAGCTGCCCGCCCGGTTGGAACACCTCCGTGCCGAGCTGGACACCGCCCGGCAGGCGGCGGCCCGGTTGGACGGTCTGGCCGCCCGCCGGGACGAGCTGGTCGCCGCGGTACGGGACGCTGAGACGCTGCCTGCCGTGCGGGCGGACCTGGAACGGGCCAGGAGGGCGGCGCAGCAGGCGGTGGACACCCACCAGGCCGCTCGGGAACGGTTGCTCCAGCTCCGGCAGCGTCGGCTGGAGGGGATGGCCGCCGAGCTGGCCGGACGACTCGCCCCGGGCGACCCCTGCCCGGTGTGCGGGTCGGCGGAGCATCCGGCACCGGCCCGGCCGCACGGGGACCCGGTCACCGAGGCCGACGAACGTGCCGCCCAGGACGCCGAGCAACGAGCCCAGCAGGCGCGGCAGGACGCCGAGCGGGCGCTCGCCGAGGTCGAACGCGCACTGTCCGTGCTGGAGGAACGACTGGCCGGCCGCGACCGGGACGAGCTGGTCGCCGAGCTGGCCGTGGTCGAGGCCGAGCACCGGGAGACGGTTGCCCGGGCCGGGCGTGCCGCGGAGCTGGCGGCGGAGGTGGCCGCGGTCGAGGCCGAGGCGGAGCAGCTGCGCGACCGTCGCCTGGAAGCGGAACAGCGTGCCGCGGCGGCCCGGGCCGAGCACGCCGCGCTGGCCGAGGAGGTGCGGCGGCGGGCCGAGCGACTGGAGCGGGCCAGGGGAGGGCACGCGGACGTGCGGTCCCACCGGGACCACCTGCTGACCGTGGCCGCGGCGCTGGACGAGCTGGCCGAGGCTCGTTCCCGGCTCGCCGGGGCCCAGGACCACCTGGCCGAACAGCGGCGGGCGGTGGAGGAGGCAGCGCGGGCGGCCGGGTTCCCCGGGGTGGACGCCGCCCTTCGGGCCGTGCGGGACGAGGACACGGTGGCCGAGCTGGAGCGACGCCTGGCCGAGGCGGCGGAACAGGAAGCTGCGGCCAGGGCGGTGCTGGCCGAGCCGGAGCTGTGCGGCGTCGACCCCGACCTGGAGGTGGACCTGGCCACCGCCGAGCGGGCCGTGGCCGAGGCCAGAACGCGGAACGAGCAGGCGGTGGCCCGGGCCGGCCAGGCGGAGCGGTGCCGTGACGAACTGGCCGAGCTCGCCGAGCGACTCCACCGGGCCTGGGACGAGCTGGCCCCGGTCGAGACCGCACACGCCGAGCTGGACGCGCTCACCGACGTGATCAACGGCCAGGGGCAGAACGCCCGGCGGGTGTCCCTGCGGTCCTACGTGCTGGCCGCCCGTCTGGAGGAGGTCGCCGCGGCGGCCAGCGAACGGCTGCGGCGGATGAGCCAGGGGCGTTACTCGTTCGTGCACACCGACGCCCGGGGCCGCTACGGCGTCCGGGGCGGGCTCGGGCTGGACGTGCTCGACGACTACTCCGGCCAGGTGCGGCCGGCCAAGACCCTCTCCGGAGGGGAGTCGTTCCTGGCCTCGCTGGCCCTGGCCCTGGGTCTGGCCGACGTGGTGGCCGCCGAGTCCGGCGGGGTCCTGCTGGACACGTTGTTCGTCGACGAGGGCTTCGGATCGCTCGACCCGGACACGTTGGACGTGGTGATGGACACCCTGGACGAGCTGCGGTCCGGGGGCCGCATGGTCGGCCTGGTCTCGCACGTCGAGGGGTTGCGCCAGCGCATTCCCACCCAGCTGCACGTCCGCAAGACACGCACCGGGTCCACCCTGGAGCTCGTCACCTGACCCGGGTCACCGGGTGGCCTCGTGCTCCAGCAGCCAGCGCTTGACCGGCAGACCCCACCGGAAACCGCCGAGGCTGCCGTCGGTGCGCACCACCCGGTGGCAGGGCACGAACAGCGCCGCCGCGTTGCGGGCGCAGGCGGAGGCGGCGGCCCGTACGGCAGCGGGCCGGCCGGCGAGGGCGGCGTACTCGGCGTAGCTGACCGGCTCGCCCGCGGGCACCTTGCGCAGCACCTGCCAGGCGTGTTCCAGGAAGGCACCGGAACGTTGCCGGACCTCGATCCCGTCGACGGCGTCGAACTGCCCGGTGTGGTAGGCCCGCACCGCGTCGGTGACCCGCCCCAGCTCGGTGCGCACCTGCACCTCGGTCGGGCGCAGGGACGGGGCGATCAGGGGCAGCAGCTGGTCCAGGTCGGCGGTCCAGCCGGAGGCGAGCACCGCGCCGTCCCCGTCGGTCACGACGGTGAACGGCCCGGGCGGGGTGTCGACGGTCGCGGCGAAAGCTGTGGTCATCGGACTCTCCTGTTCTGGTGGGTACCCGCCCCACCGGTCGGCGGGAGCGGGGGAGGGCTGTACCGGTTCACGATGTCCGCTGGGTGCTGTCCCGGGGCGCGGGAGTGTCCGCGGCGGCCCGCCACAGGTGCATACCGGCGTAGGAGCGCCAGGGACGCCAGGCCGCACCGCGGGCCGTCAGTTCCCGGGGCCGGCCCGGCAGGCCGAGGGCCAGCGCCCCACGGCGGAGCGCCGAGTCACTGGTCAGCAGGACGTCGGGGGCGCCGAGCACCCGCATCAGCACGTACTGGGCGGTCCACGGGCCGATGCCCGGCAGGGCGGTGAGCTCGGCAGCCAGCTCCTCGGGGTCCCGCCCGGCGTCCACCACGAGCCGTCCCTCGGCCAGGGCGGCGGCCACGGCGCGCACCGTGTCGATCCGGCGGCGCGGCCCGGTGAGCACCTCGGCGGCGTGCTCGGCCACCACGGCGGGGGTGGGGAACAGCCGGTCGACCGGGTCCTCGGTCGTCGGCAGCGGCTCGCCCAGCACGACCAGCCGGGACAGTGCGGTGCGGGCCGCGGCCACCGACACCTGTTGCCCGATCACCGCCCGCAGCACGGTCTCCGCACCGTCCACGCTGCCCGGCACCCGAACACCCGGGGTGGCCGCGACCAGTGGGCCGAGCACGGGGTCGGCGCCGAGCACCTCGTCCACCGCGTTCGGGTCGGCGTCCAGGTCCAGCAGCCGCCGCACCCGGGTCACCGCGGCACCCAGGTCGCGCAGGTCGGACAACCGCAGTGTGCACTGCACGTGTTGCGGACCCGGCCACATCCGCACCAGCCCGGTGCCGTGGGGGAGGCGCAGGCCGCGGGTGTAACAGCCGTCGGCGGTGTGTTCCACCCCGGGTGCGGCCCGGGCCGCCAGGAACTCCAGCAGGCCCACGGCGTCGAACGGAGCCCGCAGCGGCAGCCGCAGGGGCACGGTGGTCCAGCCGGTCCGGGGCGTGGTCTGCCCGCCCGGCGTGGTCGGGCCGGGCCCTGTGCGGCGCCGTGCGGCCTGCCGCATCTCGGACGGGGTGGCGGCGAACACCTCGCGGATCGTGTCGTTGAACTGCCGCACACTGGCGAACCCGGCGGCGAAGGCGATCTCGGTGAACGGCAGGGTGGTGGTCTCGATGAGCAACCGGGCCGAGTGGGCCCGGTGCGCCCGGGCCAGGGCGAGCGGACCGGCGCCGAGCTCCCTGGTCAGCACCCGGTTGAGCTGGCGTTCGGAGTAGCCGAGCCGGCGGGCCAGCCCGGGTACCCCCTCCCGCTCCACCACACCGTCGGCGATCAGCCGCATCGCCCGGGCGGCCAGGTCGGCCCGCAGGTTCCATTCCGGGGAGCCGGGCACCGCGTCCGGCAGGCACCGGCGGCAGGCCCGGTACCCGGCCTGCTGTGCCGCCGCAGCGGTGGGGAAGAACTCCACGTTGGTCCGCTTCGGCGTGACCGCGGGGCAGGACGGGCGGCAGTAGATGCCGGTGGTGCGCACCGCGGTCACGAAGTAGCCGTCGAACCGGGCGTCGCGGGAGGCCACGGCCCGGTAGCGGTCCTCGAAGTCGACGGGGAAGGCAGGCGTGCGCAGGGCGATGTCCACGGCCACGTCGCCGACTCTGCCACCGTCGGCCGCCCCTGACTGGCGGAAAACGGACATGGTGTGCCGGGCTCCGGTTCCGGTCGACGCCCGGGGCGTGTGGTGGGCGTCCGGCCCGCGGCGGACCCACGTAGACTGGCTGGTCGTGAGCTTGACCCTCGGCATCGTCGGCCTGCCCAACGTCGGCAAGTCCACCCTCTTCAACGCGCTGACCCGCAACGACGTGCTCGCCGCGAACTACCCGTTCGCCACCATCGAGCCGAACGTCGGTGTGGTGCCGCTGCCCGACGAGCGACTGGCCAAGCTGGCCGAGATCTTTGGCTCCGAGCGGATCGTGCCGGCCACGGTGTCGTTCGTGGACATCGCCGGTCTGGTCAAGGGTGCCTCGGAGGGTGCGGGCCTGGGCAACAAGTTCCTGGCCAACATCCGGGAGGCCAGCGCGATCTGCCAGGTGATCCGGGTGTTCGACGACCCGGACGTGGTGCACGTCGAGGGTCGGGTGGACCCGGCCGCCGACATCGAGACCATCAACACCGAGCTGATCCTGGCCGACATGCAGACCCTGGAGCGGGCGCTGCCGCGGCTGGAGAAGGAGGCTCGTACCCACAAGGACCGCCGTGACGCGCTGGCGAACGCGCAGCGGGCGAAGGAGATCCTCGACTCCGGACGCACCCTGTTCGCCGCGCAGGGCGAGGTGGACCTGGCCGAGCTGCGTGAGCTGAACCTGCTCACCACCAAGCCGTTCCTGTACGTGTTCAACGCCGACGAGGGCGTGCTCACCGACGAGGCTCGGAAGAAGGAGCTGCGCGAGCTGGTCGCCCCGGCGGACGCGGTGTTCCTGGACGCCAAGGTCGAGGCCGAGCTGCTGGAGCTGGACGAGGAGTCGGCGCGCGAGCTGCTGGAGTCGATCGGCCAGCCGGAGCCGGGCCTGCACGCCCTGGCACGCGCGGGTTTCCACACCCTGGGGCTGCAGACCTTCCTGACCGCGGGCCCCAAGGAGGCCCGGGCCTGGACCATCCGCAAGGGCTGGACCGCTCCGCAGGCGGCGGGCGTGATCCACTCCGACTTCGAGCGCGGGTTCATCAAGGCCGAGGTGGTCTCCTTCGACGACCTGGTGGAGGCCGGTTCCCTGGCCGCGGCCCGTGCCGCCGGCAAGGTCCGGATGGAGGGCAAGGACTACGTGATGGCGGACGGCGACGTGGTGGAGTTCCGGTTCAACGTCTGACCGGGGCACCGAGGGCTTCCACCACGGGGCCTGCCTGTCGAGTCCGCAGCTCGGACGGGACACCCGCCGGGGCGCGCCCGGTGTGTCGGGCGGGTGTCCGCCGGTTTCCCGGGCTCGTGCCGGTGCGGTGCCGACCGCCCGGAGCAGGGGCTTCGGCAGCATCGGTCGACGCCCCTGGCGGCCGGTCGGGCCGACCGGGAGCAGCAGCGGGGAAGGTCACCGGTACGGCCCTCTCCGCGGTGGTGTGCCCACGGCCGACGGGCCACGTACCCGATCACGCCGAGCGGTGACGGGCACGGTTCACCGCTCGGCCGGTCGCTCCCGACGGACGGGTGCGTCTTCGGAGTCCTGTGGTGCTCGGAGCCCGGTGGCGATGACCCGGATGCTGCTGATCAGGGCGTTGCGCGGGGCCTGTTGCCAGTGACCGTGGGCGCCGGCCTCCTGCAGCGCGGCCGTCCGGGGGTAGCGTTCGGCGAGGTCGGGCAGCAGTTCGGCCCGGATCCGTCGTTCGTCCTGCCACTCGGCCACGGCCTCCGGGCTCATCCGGCGGTAGGCGGCCGCGGTCTGGGCGGTCGCGCGCACGGTGGCGTAGAGCATGGTGACCGCTGGTGGTCGAAGGTGGGCCGGAACGTCCCAGCGGTCGAGCACGGTCAGGAGTCGTTCGAGCCAGTCCTGCTCGTTGGGGCCGCCCGGTGAGCGGGACCAGGGGAGTTCGGTCAACCAGGGGTGGGCGAGGTAGAGCTCGAACAGGGCGAGTGCCCAGGCCTCGAGCGCCTCGGCCAGGCTGCCGGTGGGGTCGGTCCACCGGGGCATGGCGGAGGCGTGGTCCTGCATGAGGGCGAGCAGGTTCTCCTTGGACCCGACGTACGGGTAGAGCGCCATGGCCGTCCTGCCGAACCGGGCGGCGACGGCACGGGTGGAGACCGCGGCCAGGCCTTCACGGTCGGCGATCTCGATGCCCGCTTCGAGGATCTGGTCCAGGTTCAGCTGTTGCCGTGGGCCCCGTCGGGGGGACGGTGCGGTCGTCCCTCGGTGCCGCCACAGCCGCCGGACGTGGGCTTCGGTCGAGGTTCTGCGCTCCTCCGTCATGGCGCTTACAGCGTATAGTGTTCTTATCGCTTACGCCGTATAGCTTTTCTGCTCGAGAGGAGCCCCATGACCACCGCTTCGCTGCACGACGGCGCGCCGCTCGAGGTGGTCGTCCTCGGCGCCGGCCCCGCGGTTCTGCTCCCGGTGCGGACCACGGTCATCGAGGGGGAGGACGCGGACCGGATGCGCGCCTGGGGCGCCGACCCGAACCTCGGACACGCCCTGGCCACAGGTCTGGTCGAGGCGGGTTTCCGGGTCGTGGCCGCGGACTACGAGGGTCATCTGGCCCAACACCCCAAGCCGCACACGCTCACCGCGGACGCCGTGGCCGCGGACCTGCTCGCCGTCGCCGACGCCGCGGGTGTCCGGCGGTTCGCCTACTACGGCTACTCGTGGCTGGCCCTCGCCGGCTTCCAGCTCGCGCTGCGCACCGACCGGCTCACCGCCCTCGCCATGGGTGGCTTCCCGCCCCTCGGTGGGCCCTACCGGGCCATGTTGACCGTCACCCGTGCCACGTACCGGATGGCCGAGGCCAACCGGAACCGCCCGCCGGCCGCCGGAGGCGAGGGTCGACCGGGTGACTGGGACTCGGTCGAGGTGAGCGTGTCCGTGGACCAGGCCAGGCAGTACGTCACGCTCTACGAGTCTCTCCGGGACTTCGACGAGGCTGGGGCGCTCGGGCGACTGACCCTTCCACGGCTCGCCTTCGCCGGCGCCGACGACGACATCACCTACGGACCCGGGTGGGGTGGTGTCGAGGTACGGATCGCCGGCGCGCTCGCCGAGCACCGTGACACCCTCGTCCGGCAGGGCTGGACCGTCGAACTTGTGCCCGGCAAGGACCACATGGCCGCCATGCAGGCCGCCGCCGTCCTTCCCGTCCTCGTTCCCTGGCTCACCGGTGTTCTGGCCCGCTGAGCGGCCCACCCCACCGCGTGCCCGGCGGTGGGGACACGCGGGTCAGCGGATGCGCGAGTAGTACAGGACGGCGTTGCCGCCGGGGAAGGTGCGCACGTCGTCCAGATCGAACTGGGTCGGGACGAACCGTGATCCGAACGCGGTGCGGCCGGCCCCGGCGACGACGGGGTACTGCTTGACGACCAGGCGGTCGATCTCGTCGAGGAGATGACCGGCCAGTTCCCCGCCACCGGCGAGGTAGATGTCCAGCGGCGAGTCCTCGCGCTTGAGCGCACGGACCGTCTCCACCGGGTCCTCCCGGACGATGGCGACGGCCGGGTCCAGGGGCTCCAACGTGCGGGAGACCACGAACTGGCGCAGGTGCGCGTACGGGCTCGTGATGCCCTCCCGGAGCGCCGGTTCGTAGGTGCGTCGGCCCATCACGACCGTGTCGAAGTTCCGGTTGGGCGTGTCGTCGATGCCCATCTGTCGCCGGACGTGGGTCGGGATCGCGTCGACGAACTCGGTGGTCATCCACGCCATGTAGTCGTCGGAAGCCGGGTAGAAGTCGACCTCGTCGTCGGGCCCGGCGATGAACCCGTCGATGGAGAGAGCGATGTAGTACACGAGCTTTCGCACGGGCCCCCCTCAGTCAAGTGTGTGGGCCAAGCTAGATCAGGTGTGGTGATCGTGCCAAGCGGAATTGGGGGTGGGCGGAGCGCGGTCGATGTCGGTCGGGTCGGCGAGACGGGACGGCCGGCGCCGGTGGGAGCTCCCACCGGCGCCGGCCGTGGTGATGCCGGATCACTGCACGTCGGCGCAGATCGCGGTGACCGTGAAGTCGACGTTCTGGTCGCTGTTGTTGACGATTCCGCCGACCCAGGCGCTGCTGTCCTCCGAGGGCTCGTTCACGATGATCTGGACG
>DATCJU010000077.1:0-68144 GCA_036562635.1 Pseudonocardiaceae bacterium | reverse complement strand
CTGCCGGCGTTGAAGTAGGGGGCTGGTCATGACCACGTGTGTCAATTTCCATGCGCAGTCGCACCAGAAGATCTACAACGACGTAGTCGCGAACGCTCCGGGTCCGTCGGACACCAACCGTATCGCGGACGCCTGGCGGAGCATCGCGTCGGATCTGGGGCCGATCCGGGACTACGTGGAGCGGGCGCTGGGTGGCGTCCGGGCCTCCCGTGAGGGTGCGGCGGCGGACGCGGCGACCTCGGCGATCAGCCCGTTGGCGCCGTGGATCAGCGAGGCACAGCGGGTCGCCGGGCAGGTGGCGGACCGGGTCGAGGAGCAGGCCAACTACTTCCAGACCACCAGCGCCAACATGCCGGAGCCGGTGAAGATCCGGGACGGTGGCTGGAAGGAGTGGCCGATCATCGACGCCTTCACCACCTCCGACCAGGAGATCGACGAGGCTCGTGCCCGGGAGGCGGAGGCCCGGGCGCGTGAGCTGATGGTGTCGTACCAGAACAACACCAACAGCAACCTGCTGGCGATGCCGGAGTTCACGCCTCCGCCCTCGCTCCAGGGGAACGTGGACACCAGCAGCGGGGAGCAGAACCAGGTAGGCACCTCGTCCCGGCAGATCCCCACCACCAGCACCTACTCGACGGGTGACAGGGGTTCCAGTCTGCCGGACTACGGGGGCGGCTCCAAGCAGCAGATCCCCGAGACCAAGACCGACCCGGTCTGGCAGAAGCCCGGTCCGGTGCCGCCGCAGAACCCGGGGCCGGTCCCGCCCACTCCCACGCCCACTCCGTCTCCGAGCCCCATCCCGAACCCGAACCCGGGCCCGATTCCGCCGCGGATGCCCCTGCCCAACCCGTACCCGGGTCCGACCGGTCCCGGCGGCCCTGGCGGCCCCGGTTCGCCGCAGCGCACTCCGACCGGCCCGGGCGGTGGCGGCGGTCGTGTCGGGGGCATCGGCAGTGGCGGCGGCTTCGGCGGCCGAGGCGGTCTCGGGGCCGGTGGCTTCGGCGCCGGCGGCCGGGGCGGCTTCGGTCCGGGCGGCGGTTTCGGCGCCGGTGCCGGTGGTTTCGGTCCCGGTGCCGCCGGCGGCCTGGCCGGTGAGGGCGCGGCGGGCCGCGGTGGCTTCGGTCCGGGCGGCGGTGCCATGGGTGCCGGTGGTGTCGGTGGTGCTGGTGCCGTGGGCCGTGGTGCCGCCGGTATGGGCATGGGCGCCATGGGCGCCGGAGCCCGCGGTGCCCACGGTGGCGACGACGACAAGGAGCACCGTCGGCCCGACTACCTGGTGGAGACCGAGGACGTGTTCGGCGACGGCCAGCGGGTCGCGCCGCCGGTCATCGGTGAGTGACGGTCCAAGCTCCGGTGGTGGTGGTGTACGGCTTCACACTCTCTCCGCACGAGTACAACGCGCTGTGGCGGCGGCTCGATGCGGGTCCCAAGCCGCTGGTGCTCGACACGCCCGATCACGGCGAGACGCTCGACGACCAGGCCATGCTGGACCGGCAGGCGTGGGAGCAGCTGGCCCAGCGTGGCCTGGTCTCGGGGACCAAGCCCACTCCCGACGTGGAGGACGTGCTGCTCACCCTCGCCCGTCCCCAGGTGGAGGCGGACCTGAGGTTGCGCTCCGGGCCGAACCGGACCCTGCGGGCACTGGCCTGCGCGGCCGGTTCGTTGGCCGTGGTCGCCGTGCTGACCGAGGACGGTGGGCTCAGGATCGAACCTGCTCGGCCCACCGGCCTCGGTGAGGCTCTGGTCAGTCAGATCCCTGACCACCCGGCAGCCCGGGGGCATTCGATCAGCCTCCCCGCCGAGGTGTTCGCGGGACAGCCGGTCCTGCCGGAGCAGGCGCGGAACCTGCTGGTCGAGCACGGGGTGCGTCCCCAGGACGCGACGGTGTTCGCCGAGATGCTGCGGGGACGCAAGTCCCGGGACGCGAAGATCGGTGCCGCGGCACGGGACCGGATGGGGCGTCGGCACCGCGCGCCCATGGTCATCACGGTCATGGACACCGAGGGCGGCCGGTGCACCCTGCGGCAGCAGCCCGCCCCGGACGGTCGAGGCTGGATCACCGTCACACCCGTGGACCGGCCCCGGCTCATCTACCAGGTCAACGAGCTGATCACCTCCGTGGTGAAGGAGCACCAGCCGGCCTGGTGACCGGTCCCGGTGTTCCGCGGGACTTCCGCGGAACACCCGGATCCTCGGCACACCGCCCCTGCAGGGCGGGGCACGTGCCGGGTCGAGCGTCGACGTACGGCCGCCCGCACCGTGGTGCGGGCGGCCCGTTCCGTTACGGAGGGGGCATGGACCGCTGCGTGTTCTGCGGCATCGTCGCCGGTACCGAGCCGGCGTGGCTCGTCTGGCAGGACGAGCGGCACGTGGCGTTCCTGGACCGCAGCCCGCTGGACGAGGGGCACGTGCTCGTCGTTCCCCGGCGGCACGTGGTCACCCTGCTCGACCTGGACCCGGCCGAGGCGGCGGCACTGGGCGCGGCCAGTCATCAGGTCGCCCACCTGCTGCACCGTCGACTGCAGCCGCACGGCATCAGGGTCGAACAGCGCAACGGCCGGGCCGCCGGGCAGGTGGTGATGCACCTGCACGTGCACCTCATTCCACGCTGGGCCGCCCGGCGTTCCCCCATGGGCCGCCGCTGGACCGGCCGCCGGGTGTCCGAACAGGTCCTCGACCAGGTGCACGCGCGGATCACCGGCGGTTCGTGAGCACCGTCCCTGGTCGCCCCGACACTCGGTCCGGACCGACCTGCCCCGGGTGTTCCCGTGATCCTCACCGTTTCCGCCCCGAACGGGGCGGTGGGGCGGTAGCGTGCGACGGGTGACGGTCAGCGCGGTGCTCTTCGACTTCTCCGGGACGTTGTTCCGTCTCGAACACGACGGGTCGTTGCTGGCGGAGCTGCGGGAGGTCCCCGACGAGCCCCGGGAGCTGCTGAACGAGCGGGAGGCCGAGCTGGTGCGTCGGCTCACCGCCCCGGTCGGCCCGCTGGCCGGGCTGCCGGCCGAGCTGCAGGACGCCTGGCAGCGTCGCGACCTGGACCCGGCCCTGCACCGCGACATCCACCTGGAGGTGTTCCGGCGGATCGGGCTGGACCGGCCCGGCCTCGCCGAACAGCTCTACGCCCGGCTGATCAGCCCCGAGTACTGGCAGCCCTACCCCGACACCGCCCAGGCCCTGCGCCTGCTGCGGGCGGCGGGTGTGCGGGTGGCGGTGGTCAGCAACATCGCCTGGGACATCCGCAGCGTGTTCGCCCGGCACGGGGTGCTCGACCTGGTCGACGAGATGGTGCTCTCCTACGTGGAGGGCGCGATCAAGCCCGACCCGAAGCTGTTCCGGGCGGCCTGCGAGCGACTGGGTGTGGCCCCGGAACGGACCCTGATGATCGGGGACAGCCCGGAGGCCGACGGAGGTGCCGAGGCCGTGGGCTGCCGGGTGGCCATCGTCGATCCGCTGCCCACGGCGCAACGTCCCGACGCGCTGCTGCGGGTGCTCGCCGAGCACGGTCTGGGCGGGCGTGGTCGGGCCGTGCGGTGAAGGCGATATTGACACCGGTGCAGCGCGCGGAGTAGGGGGCCGTAGCATCGTGGCGTGAGCCTGCGCCTGTACGACACCGCGACCAGGACCGTGCGGGACTTCCACCCGCTGCGCAGTGGAACGGTGTCTATCTATCTGTGTGGTGCCACCGTGCAGGGGGTACCGCACATCGGGCACATCCGCAGCGGACTGAACTTCGACGTGCTGCGCCGCTGGCTGGCTCGGCAGGGCAACGACGTCCTGTTCGTCCGCAACGTCACGGACATCGACGACAAGATCCTGGTCAAGGCCGCCGAGGCCGGACGGCCCTGGTGGGAGTGGGCGGCCACCCACGAGCGGGCCTTCCTGGCCGCCTACGACGCCCTGGGCTGCCTGCCCGCGTCCATCGAGCCGCGTGCCACCGGGCACATCACGCAGATGGTGGAGCTGATGCAGCGGCTGATGGACCGCGGCCACGCGTACGCCGCCGACGGGGACGTCTACTTCTCGGTGGCCAGCTTCCCCGAGTACGGGGCGTTGTCCGGGCAGCGGCTCGACGAGGTGCAGCAGGGCGAGTCACTGGCCACGGGCAAGCGTGATCCGCGGGACTTCACCCTGTGGAAGGGCGCCAAGCCCGGGGAGCCGTCCTGGCCCACCCCGTGGGGGCGGGGCCGTCCCGGCTGGCACCTGGAGTGCTCCGCCATGGCCACCACCTACCTGGGGGCGGAGTTCGACATCCACGGCGGTGGCCAGGACCTGGTGTTCCCGCACCACGAGAACGAGCAGGCCCAGTCCCGGGCGGCGGGCGACCCCTTCGCCCGCTACTGGGTGCACAACGCCTGGGTCACCATGGCCGGCGAGAAGATGTCCAAGTCGCTGGGCAACGTGGTGTCCATCCCGGCGATGCTGGAGCGGGTCCGGGCGGCCGAGCTGCGCTACTACCTGGTGTCGGCGCACCACCGGTCCACCATCGAGTTCTCCGAGCCCGCGCTACACGAGGCGGTGGCCGCCTACCGACGTATCGAGCACTTCGTGCGCAGGGTCACCGAGCGGGTGGGCACGCCCGCGTTCGACCCGGAGCAGCCGAGCGCGCTGTGCCCGGAGTTCACCGCGGCGATGAACGACGACCTGGGCACGCCGGCGGCGCTCGCCGTGGTGCACAACG
Organism: Pseudonocardiaceae bacterium; assembly: GCA_036562635.1. GTDB lineage: Bacteria > Actinomycetota > Actinomycetes > Mycobacteriales > Pseudonocardiaceae > DATCJU01. The sequence goes on along the minus strand of DATCJU010000077.1, from coordinate 63,463 downwards.
TGGTCCGCGAGGGCAACACCGCACTGGACTCGGGGAACCGTGAGGCCGCACTGTCGGCGGCGGAGTCGGTGCGGTCGATGATGGACGTGCTGGGCCTGGACCCGCTGTCGCCGCAGTGGGCGGAGCGCACCGGCGCGGACGAGGGCCCGCGGCAGGCGTTGACCACGCTGGTGGAGGAGCTGCTGGAGGAGCGGCAGCGGGCGCGGAGCGAGCGGAACTTCGCGCTGGCGGACGCGATCCGCAACCGCCTGCAGGCCGCGGGCGTCACCGTCGAGGACACCCCCGACGGTCCGATGTGGACGATCAAGGAAGCGTGAGCTCCCGCCGCGGTGGCTCAACTGGTTGTGTGGGGAGCGAGTAATGCCGGGTAACTCCAGGCGCCGTGGTGCGGTCCGCAAGGCCGGGACCAAGAAGGGCGCCGTCGTCGGCTCGGGCGGCCGCAAGCCGAAGGGCCTGCGGGGCAAGGGGCCGACGCCGCCCGCCGAGCTGCGTCCGGGACATCCCGCGCAGCGCCGGGCGCTGGCCGCTGCCGCGCGGGCGCAGGCCAAGCGACGCAAGGACGAGACCGAGGGGCCGGAGTACGTGGCCGGCCGCAATCCGGTGGTGGAGTGCCTGCGGGCCCAGGTGCCGGCCACCGCGTTGTACGTGGCGCTGGGTATCGACGTGGACGACCGGGTCGCCGAGGCGGTGCGTTCCGCGGCGGACCGCGGGATCTCGGTGTTGGAGGTGTCGCGCTCCGAACTGGACCGGATCACCGACGGCGCGGTGCACCAGGGCGTGGCGCTGCAGGTGCCGCCGTTCCAGTACGTGCACCCGGACGAGCTGCTGGAGACCGCGCGTGACTCCGGGGACACCCCGCTGCTGGTGGCCCTGGACGGGGTGACCGACCCGCGGAACCTGGGTGCCGTGGTGCGCTCGGCCGCGGCCTTCGGCGCGCACGGTGTGGTGGTGCCGCAGCGGCGCAGTGCCGGGATGACCGCGGTGGCGTGGCGGACCAGCGCCGGTACCGCCGCCCGGTTGCCGGTGGCGCGGACCACCAACCTGACCCGGACCCTCAAGAGCTGGGCGGCCGAGGGGCTGATGGTGGTCGGACTCGACGCGGACGGTGACGTCACCGTCGACGACCTGGAGTTGGCCACCATGCCGCTGGTCGTGGTCGTCGGCTCGGAGGGCCGAGGACTGTCCCGACTGGTCCGGGAGACCTGTGACCAGACCGTGTCCATTCCCATGGCCTCGGGGGTGGAGTCCCTGAACGCCTCGGTGGCGGCCGGTGTGGTGCTGGCCGAGGTGGCGCGACGGCGTCGACTGGCCGGCCGCGTCTGAGTCGATCGAGTTCGATGTGGGGCAGGCCCGTTCGGGCCTGCCCCTCTCTGTACCGAGATGACCGTTTCAACGCGAAAGATCGTCGCGTTCGGTTAGGCTCGGGGTCCCAACCCGTTGAGGCACATCTGAGATGTCGTTCGCCAGTCCCCTGTTCCTGTGGTACTTCATGCCGGCCGTGCTGCTGGCGGTGCTGGTCGCACCCCGCGGCTGGCGCAACGGCATCGTCGCGGTGGCCAGCCTGCTGTTCTACGCCAGCGGTGCGGGCGGCACGACGCTGCTCCTGCTGGCCTGCATCGTGGTCAACTACCTGGCCGGCATGGGGTTGGAGCCCGACGAGTGGGACGTGAGCAGCCGGGCGCGACGCCGCTGGCTGCTGATCGGCGTCGTGGGGTTCGACGTCTCGGTGCTGCTGGTGTGGAAGTACGCCGGGTTCGCCACCCAGCAGCTCGACACGATCGCCGGCTGGTTCGGCGGCAGCGTGCCGATCGTGGAGCTGGTGCTGCCGATCGGGATCTCGTTCTACACCTTCCACCACATCTCCTACGTGGTGGACGTCTACCGCGGTGATCGTCCGGCGCTGCGTGACCCGGTGGCGTTCGTCACCTACATCGCGATGTTCCCGCAGCTCGTGGCCGGGCCGATCGTGCGCTACCACGAGATCTCGGAGCAGCTGGGGCAGAAGCGCATGCACCGGCTGGACGACATCGCCGCCGGGTTCCCGCGGTTCGCGCTGGGGCTGACCAAGAAGGTGGTGATCGCCGACTCCCTGGCGCCGTTGGTCGACGAGTGCTTCCGCACGCCGCCGGACGAGATGACCACGGCCATCGCCTGGCTGGGGGCCCTCGGCTACACCCTGCAGCTGTTCTTCGACTTCTCCGGCTACTCGGACATGGCCATCGGCCTGGGCCGCATGCTCGGCTTCCGTCTGCCGGAGAACTTCGCGCGGCCCTACTCCTCGGTCACGGTGACCGAGTTCTGGCGCCGCTGGCACATGTCGCTGTCCCGGTGGTTCCGCGACTACGTCTACATCCCGCTCGGCGGCAACCGGCGCGGGAAGGCCACCACCTACCGGAACCTGTGGATCGTCTTCCTGCTCACCGGGTTCTGGCACGGAGCGAACTGGACGTTCGTGATCTGGGGCGTCTACCACGGCGCCCTGCTGGTGATCGAGCGGGTGTTCGGCTGGGACAAGTCGCCGGTGAACACCGCCGCGTGGGTGGGCCGACGGGCCCTGACGTTCCTGTTGGTGGTGATCGGCTGGGTGTTCTTCCGGGCGCCCGACGTGGGCACGGCACTGTCCATCCTCGGCCACATGTTCGTGCCGGACTTCGGTGGGCTGACCGACATGGTCGACACCGCGCTGACCAACCAGCGGCTGGTGCTGTTGCTGCTGGCGTCGACCGTGGTGCTGCTGCCGACCGAGCCGGTGGCGGGGCCGTACCTGGAGTCGGTGCGCACCCCCACCGCCACCACGCTGCGGATCGGGGTGATGACCGTGGGCGTGATCTACGCGGCCATCCTCGTCGCCGCCGGCACCTTCAGCCCGTTCCTCTACTACCAGTTCTGAGTCGGGCGACCCCGGTCCGGGGCGCGACACGGCTGCCGGACGGGACGGCTCAGTCGTCGGTGCGGGACGTGCGGCGGGACCGGACCGCGTTCCGGGAACCGGCGGGCCCCGAGAACGCGAGGGCCACGCCGAGCATGAAGCCGAAGTTGTACCAGTTCCCGTTGTTGCGCACCTCGTAGATGTTCACGTTCTCGTTGAACAACGAGACCAGGAACGTGATCGGGCTGATCAGCCCCTGCCACAGGCCGAGCCAGAACCCCGCGCTGTCCGGGGCTCCCGCCCCCGTCGCCTCGTTCGGTCCGGCGGCACAGGCGGCGAGGGTGAGCAGGAGTGCGGCGAGGACGGCGAGGCGCACCGGGCGGGACGGGAGCATGGGCACCACCTCCGGCTCCAGGGAACGCGAGGTGGGCGGACGGCGCAGCCCCGCCACGCCCCGGGTCGGTGGTGTCACCTGCGGAAAGCATCCGAACGGGGTGTGCGGCGACCCGGGGTCGACCGATGGCGCTCGGCACCGGGGGAGGGGTGCCGGTTGTGTCCGCTACCGGTCATGGCACCAAGCGGACAGCTCGGTGCCTCGTGCGAGGCCCACTGGGGGGCTATCTTCGGCACGGATCAGTTGTGATCTTGAAAAGATTCGCAACTGACTAAGTTTGTCGATGTTTCTTTCGGAGGATTTCGTGTCTCGCCCGAAGATGTCCCGTCTCCTGGCGGGGGCTGCACTGCTCGCCGGACTGGTCGCCGGTGCTCCCGCGGTCGCCTCGGCCGAGCCGGTCACGACGCTCGCCGGGTGTGTGGGCTCGTCGTGCACCGGGAAGAACCCCAACACCCTCGGTTGCGGCAACGACGCCTACACCGTCGCCACCAAGGTGCCCGGCACGGGTGGGCCGATGGTCGAGCTCCGCTACTCGCCGGCCTGCCAGGCCTACTGGGCCCGCTTCGAGAGCCCCGTGGACATCAACTGGCGCATCCGCGTCCAGGGACGGAAGAGCGACGGCACGTACGTCACCTACCTGGCGAACGGCTCGCCCAAGTCCCAGCCCTACACGCTCATGGTCGGCACCGACCTGCCGGCCCGCGCCTGCGTGGAGGACTACTTCGGCACCTGGCACTGCACCGCGTGGTACTGACCGCCGCTGTACCTCTGCGGCACGTCACCCGCACAACCGGTGACATGCGGTCCTGCGGGCGCCGGTATGGACATCCGTACCGGCGCCCTTTCTCTGCCCAGGAAAGGCGAATCGAGCAAGGAATGTCTGACAGAAGAGCAGTGCGTTCACCGCGGCGGCGATGGTGGGCCCTACCGCTCGCCGCGGCCATGGTCCCCGCGGTGCTCGGACCGGTGGCGCCGGTGGCGTACGGCCAGGACCAGCCGCGCAGGACCGACCCCGCCGTGGAACGGGGAGCCTCCGCCCAGGACCCCGCGCCCGGCAGGGACACGGTCGAACCGGCGCGGCGGGACGAGATCCTGCCGTCGGGCTGGGCCACGTCCGAGGACGTGGCGTGGACGACCACCGGTGACACCACCGGCTTCCACGTCCTGGCCGCCACCGCCAGGTCGGGCTACACCTGGCAGACCGTGGCCACCCTGACCGAGCCCGGGTTCGACGCGGACCAGTGGGTGGGCAACGCCTGCCTGACCGGATCGGGCCGGCGGCTCGTGGTCGTGTACGGGCCACGGACGTTCACCAACCGGGAGGAGCTGTTCGACCGCGGCGGATTCACCGCCGTCGTGGACCTGACCACGGGTGCGGTGACCAAGCTGCCCGTGCAGTCCTCACTGGCCTACTTCAGCCCCGGGTGCGGTCCCGGGGAGACCGCGGTCGTCACCCAGCTCAGCACCGAGCGGGCCGAGACCCGGCTTACCCAGATCGACGCCGCCAACCCTCGGGTCGACCGGATGATGACCGTCGCCGGTGAGGTGACCTCCGCCGTGCCCACCGCGAACGGCATCGTCGCCGCCCGGGGACACCAGGTGGTGCAGGTGAACGACGAGGGCCGGGTCACGCCTCTGGCGGCGTCGACGGGTGTGCCCTTCCACATCCAGGCCGACGCCGACGGCGGTGCCGTCTTCATGGACCGGGCCGGGGACCAGGTCCGGGTGCGCCGGGTGGCCAACCGTCCCGGAAGCACCCCCGCCACGCTGGTGACCGGTCGGCTCGGCGAGCTCGGGGTGACCTCGGGTGCGGGCGGCCGGGTCTTCCTGGTCGGCTCGGGTCGGCAGGAAGGCGAACTCCCCGCCGGCGTGACCGTGCTCGACGTGCCCCGCTCCGCGGTGCCGTCCTCCCACGGACAACTGGTGCTGACCGAGGTGGACTGGAACAAGAGGGCACCCGACGTCGGGTTGCCCATCGCGACTGTCCCCGTGAGGATCGCCGCCACGGTACCGGCCACCGGGAAGCGGGTGGACTTCACCGTGCACCCCGTCCTCGGTGGGATCGAGGCGACCGCCGGCTCCGCACCACACCCCAAGCTCGCCGTGTCGGGAGAGCCCGGGGTTCAGGCGAGTGCCACGGGGTCGCCCACCGACCCGGTCGAGGAGGAACGGACCTGCTCGGTGCCGCGCAACGACCCGCGGAGCCAGGTCTACCAGCCGACCCCGCGGCAGGTGGAGTGGGCGGCCGACCAGGCGGTCACCGGTTCGCTGACCTTCACCCGTGAGGCGAACTGGAAACAGTCCGGCCTGCCCGCCTACAGCCCGCAGGGCTGGTTCCCGCCCATTCCGCTGGAGGGCGGCGGCCGGGTGCCGGCGCAGATCATGCTGGGCATCCTGGCACAGGAGTCCAACCTGTGGCAGGCGTCGCGGATGGCGCTTCCCGGTGTGACGGGCAACCCACTGATCGGGAACTACTACGGCCGGCCGGTGACCAACAGCACGTCCGAGGACGACTGGGACATCCACTGGGACAAGGCCGACTGCGGCTACGGCGTGTCCCAGGTGACCGACGGCATGCGGCGTGCCGGGGCCACACGGCCCGGAGAGACGGCCCTCGAGCCGGAGAAGCAGCGGGCGGTCGCCCTGGACTATGCGGCCAACATCGCGGCCGGACTACGGATCCTGCAGGAGAAGTGGAACCAGACCCGTCGGGCCGGGCTGATCATCAACAACGGTGATCCGTCGAAGATCGAGAACTGGTTCTTCGCGGTCTGGGCGTACAACTCCGGGTTCCACCCCGACCAGGGGGACGGCTCGCCGTGGGGGATGGGCTGGTTCAACAACCCCATCAACCCGCGGTACCCGGCCGACCGGAAGCCGTTCCTCGAGTACACCTACGACGACGCGAGGACACCGCAGAAGTGGCCCTACCCGGAGAAGGTCCTCGGCTGGGCCGGGCACCCGTTGGAGGCCCTGGAGGCACCCGGTACCCCGGTCGCCGGCTTCCGCGCCGCCTGGTGGAACACGGTGCAGCACCGGATCACGGTCAAGCCCCCGCTGGCCATGTTCTGCGACCCGTCCAACGACTGCATCCCGGGCCGGGAGTTCGTGCCGGACGACCCGGACGTGGTGGGCGAGCCGGCCGGCCCGTGCGCGCACAAGAACGCACAGGGACTGTACGACCTGCGGTGCTGGTACCACGAGCCTGCGACGTGGAAGCCCGACTGCAACTACTCCTGCGGTAACGAGCTGCTCCGCTTCGACCCGGGATACCCGGCGCAGCCCGACGGCACCAGCTACCCGCCGGTCTGCACCCGGAACGGCCTGCCCAGCAACGCGGTGATCGTCGACGACGTGCCCGACTCCGTGCCCTCGGTGCGCCCCGGCTGCGAGAACCGGCCCGCGACCACGGGCAGGTTCGAGCTGTCCTTCGCCGCCGACGCGAGTGGCCACTACCCCTCGAAGGTCGACTTCCACCAGATCGGCAGCGGGTTCAACGGGCACTTCTGGGTGGCCCACACCCGGAAGGACACGTCGGACCTCGCCAAGATGCACGTCACCGGCACGTGGCGACCCGACCTGCCCGGGAACGGCTGGTACCGGGTCCTGGTGCACATCCCCTCGCACGGGGCACACACCCAGCAGGCGACGTACGTCATCCACACCGGCAGCGCCACCAAGAAGCGGGTGATCCCGCAGCGCCGGTTGCGGAACGAGTGGGTCAACCTGGGGGTCTTCCACGCCGGACAGTGGGGCGAGGTCCCGCAGATCGACTCGGGTTTCCTCGACGAGAACACCACCCTGGTGATGCTGTCGATCGGCGGTAACGACTCCCGCTTCGGGGACGTCATGACGGCGTGCATGAACGTCGACTGGTGCGACTCGTCGGGGTTCGTCCTCGACGGCGACCCCGAGCCGCTCGTCACGTACGAGCCGAAGCTCATGCGGGAGAAGGTGCGCCCCTCGATCAAGCAGACCCTCGTCGCCATCCACCAGAGGGCACCGAACGCGCGCATCGTGCTCGTCGGGTACCCGGCCCTGCTGTCGGACTCGGACTTCTGTCTGTTGACCCTGACCCGGCAGGAGACGGAGATGCTCAACGATTTCGCCGGGGTCCTGGCCGGAGAGATGAAGGCGGTCGCGGCGGAGGTGGGCAACGAGACCGGTGCCACCGTGGATTTCGTGGATCCGCGACCGGAGTTCGCCGGCCACGCGGTGTGCGACCCGGAGCCGTGGATCACCGACGTCGTGTTGGGACCGCAGTCCCCCGGTGAGCCCAGCCTCCCGGACACCCTGGTGTCCCAGGAGAGTTTCCACCCCACCGTCACCGGTACCTCGGCGTACGCCAGGGCGGTGGAGCGCGTCATCCGGCCCGAGAACTGACCGCGACGGCCTCCGGGCGTGGTGCCACCGCGCCCGGAGGCCACCGTCGGCTCGGCGTCATCGTCTCACCGGTTGGTCGAGCAGGCCCAGCTCGATGGCCCGGACCGCCAACTCGAAACGGCTGGCCGCCCCCAGCTTCTGGGACAGCTCGGCGATCATCCGGCGCACGGTCCGGGTGGAGACACCGAACTGGCGGGCGATGGACTCGTCCTTCCGGCCGGAGGCGAGCAGCCGCAGCAGGCGCTGTTCCTGCTCGTTCCGCTGGTCCCGCAGAGTCTGCTGTCGTGCCCGTTCCAGCGGGACCGCCTCCCGCCAGTGCCGGTCGAACAGGTCGGTCAGGGCGGAGAGCACCCCCGGGGTGCGGATCCGCAGCACTCCGGCCTGGTTCCTCGTCGGGTCGAGTGCGACGACCGCGTACTCGCCGTCGACCAGGAAGAGCCACACCGGGATCGCCGGCGTGGTGCGGAGTTCGACACCCCTCCCGGGCCAACCGCTGCGCCCCCTGGTACAGGGCGGGTTCGTTGCGGATGGCGTGCAGCATGACCAGCCGGACCCGGACACCGCGCGCGGCCACGAGCACGGTGAGCTGGATGGGCGGGTCGTACCCGCTCTGGGTGGCCAACCCGGGTGCCCGGTGCGAGGCGGCCAGACAGTGGACGGACGTCTGTGCCTTCCGGGCGACGTTCTCCAGACACGCCCAGGCGGCTTCCACACCCTCCAGTCGCTCGACCTCGTCGGACGAGGCGGGGGAGTCGGTGTCGTCGAACTCGGCCAGCAGCTCCGCCACGGCCACCCGGCTCAGCTCCAGGGCCTGTTGCCGCCGTAGCAGCTCGGCCTCGGCCCTCGCCAGGAGGGGTGGGAAACCGATCGCGGGGCTGACCGGCTGCATCCGGTCGGTGCCCTCGACCGACGTCCGCAGCAGACCCAGGTCGAGCAGCCGGGTCAGCGCGGCCCGCGCCTCGATCGAGGTGAGATCCAGGTGGGCTGCTATCTGCTCCGCGCCCCAGTCACGGTTGCGGAGTATCACGCGGTACACGATCTCGCTCGTCCGATCCAGACCGAGCCCTTCCAGCACGCTGACCTTCCTTCTCGAAACCGGCCTGCGACTGCCGGCCACGAGATCGGGGGCCCGGTGGTACCGACGGGCACAGCGCGAGCCGTCACCGCCGCGGACGCGCCCTGACCACCGCAGTGTGCAGTTGTCCGATCCACCTGGCCGGCCGGTTCCGTGCTCGTGTACGCCGTGGCCGGACGCCGGCGGACAGCACGGACGACGACATGCCACACCGCGCCGGGGCACACGGAACCGGCGCGGACGTGGGGGTCGGGTCCCCGGGGCTCAGGCGGCGGCCGGGGGCTTCTGGTAGCTGTCCACGTACTCCTGACCGGACAACTCGCAGATGGCGTACATGATCTCGTCGGTCACCGAGCGCAGGATCGGCAGGTGACCGTCCATGCCCTGGTAGCGGGAGAAGTCCAGTGGCGTACCGAACCGCACCGTGAACGGGCGGATCCGCGGCAGGCGGGAACCCACCGGCTGCAGCTCGTCGGTGCCGATCAGGCCGACCGGGACCACCGGGGCGCCCGTGGCCAGGGTGAGCCGGGCGACGCCCACGTGCCCGCGGTGCAGCCGCCCGTCCCGGGAGCGCGTGCCCTCCGGGTAGATGCCGAACGCCCCGCCGGACGACAGCACCTCGATCGCCGTGTCCAGCGACTCCCGGGCCGCCCGGCCGTTGCCCCGCTGCACCGGGATCGCGCCCTGGGCGGTGAAGAACCAGCGCATCAGCCGGCCCTTCAGTCCACGGCCCTGGAAGTACTCGGCCTTGGCCAGGAAGGCCACCGGGCGGGGCATCATCAGCGGGATCACCACGCTGTCGATGAACGACAGGTGGTTGGAGGCGATGATCACCGGGCCGGTCCGCGGAATGTTCTCCACTCCCTCCACCACCGGCCGGTACAGCAGGCGCACCAGCACGCGCAGCAGCAGTCTGAGCAGAGCGTTCAGCATCCGACCTCCCGGTGTCCCGCGGGGAGCCTACCGGCGTGGGTTCCCCGCTCCGGTGTCGCGGTACTCACCTACGCCGCCGGATGTTTCCCTGCTCACACCGACCGGTGGCGACCGTGGCGTCGGGTGCGGGACGGACGCGGGCATCCGGCCGGTGAGCAGGGCGGTCACCGCGACGACCAGGGAACGGGCCGCTCCGCGGGACCGGAACCGGCCGGTCGGTGGCGAGGGGCGGGGCCGATGAGCTCGACGGATCCCGTCCTGGGTGAACCTGGCACCGGATAACGTGTCCACCGTGGTATCTCAGGGACGATCCGCCACGCTTCCCCCGGCGCCCAGCCTTCCGGCTGTGCACGAGGCATGGCTGCCCCGGGAGCACCCTCTGCACCGTCCCCGCCACGGTCGCCGGCAGATTCCGGCACTGATCTGTGCGGTGGCCTTCTTCCTCACCCCGACCCTGGGCTGGATCTTCGGGGCCCGGGCCGTCGAGTTCGAGAACCGCCGTCTCGCCGAGTTCCCCAGCATCACGCAGGGATGGGAGTTCTTCAGCGGTCTGTCCCAGTGGGCGACGGACCACCTGGTGTTCCGGGACGAGGCGGTGCGGGCCGCGGACACCATCAGCCGCGGCGTGTTCGGTGAACCGGCGCCGTTCGGACAGAAGCGCTCGGACACGGGCCCGGTCGCGCCACCCCCGCCCGCCGACCCGCAGATCGACCAGGGCGACAACGGCGAGACCGACAGCAGCGCGTTCCGGAGCGTCATCGAGGGCAAGGACGGTTGGCTCTACTTCGGTGACGACATCAGGAACAAGTGCGACCCGATCCGGGACCTGGAGAAGACCCTGGAACGGCTGGAGCGTTTCCGGGCCGCGGTCGAGCAGTCGGGACGGAAGTTCGTGCTGGTGATCCCCCCGGACAAGACCACGATGGTCCGGGAGTACCTGCCGAGCCGGTTCGCCGGCCGGGACTGCGCGGAGCGGGCGACCGAGGACTTCTGGCGGCTCGTCGGCGAACTGCCGAAGGCGATCGACCTGCGTGAGGATCTGAAGCGGCACGCGGACAGGCTGCGCCGGCCCATCTACTACAAGCTGGACTCGCACTGGACGGACGACGGGGCGCTGGTGATGGTGCGGCGTGTCGCCGAGAAGCTGCAGCCCGGTGTCTCCGACGGCTGGAAGATCTCGGACGCCGGGACCCACAGCTTCCGCGCCGACCTGCCCACCCTGCAGGGACGGCAGGTCGACGACACCGGGCCGCTGTACGACGTGAGCCCCGACGGATCCCGGAAGACCACCCGGAACGTGCCCGTCGAGTTCGGCCAGCTCCAGCACATGACGATCGAACCGGTCGACGGGATGATCACCGACCGGACGCTGCTGCTGGGCGACTCGTTCACCATCACGGCCTCCCGCTACATGTCGGCGGTGTTCAGCGACCTCACCGTGCTGTCCTACGCCGCTGGCTACAGCGACCCGGACGCGGTGGCGAACGCGTTGCTGGACCGGGAGGTCGTGGTGCTGGAGGTGGTCGAGCGGGTGCTGGCCCGTGGCGACCTGCCCATCCTGTCCGAACCGTTCCTGGACCGGGTCGAGGCACTGCTCGCCGCCAACCCGGTGCGCTGACCGACTCGAGGACGGCCGTGTCGCCCGACCCGGCCGTCCTCGACGGGAACGTGGCCCGGGGTGGGTTCAGGCACGCAGGTGCCGCAGCCGCCGGGCGCCGATCACCCGGCAGACCACGTAGATGGTGAACGAGATCGCGGTGACGAAGGCGCTCACCGGGGCACCGGGGGCCAGCGACAGGACGATGCCGCCCAGCACCGCCACCTCGGCGAACAGCACGGCGAGCACCGTGGCCAGCATCGGATTCGCGGTCACCCGCGCCGCCGCGGCACCCGGGGTGACCATCAGCGCCAGCACCAGCAGCGCCCCGACCGTCTGCACACCGAGGGCGGTCGCCACACCCACCAGCACCGCGAACAGCAGGTTGAGCAGTCTCACCGGTACCCCGCGGGCCACCGCCACGTCGGCGTCGACGCTGGAGAACAGCAGCGGCCGGTGGACCACGGCGAGCACGGCGAGCACGGCCACCGCGGTCCCGCCCAGCAGGACCAGATCGGTGGTGTCCACCCCGACGATCTGACCCACGAGCAGGCTGAACTTGTTGGCCGTCCGACCGGGGTAGAACCACAGCAGCAGCACGCCGACACCCAGACCGAAGGCCAGCACCGCGCCGATCACCGAGTCGTGCTCGCTGTCCCGGCGGCCCAGCAGGCCCAGCAGCAGCGCCGCCACCACGGCCCCCAGCAGGGCTCCGGTGCTCACGCTCCAACCGAGCAGCAACGCGGCTGCGGCGCCGGTGAACGCCAGCTCCGCGGTGCCGTGCACCGCGAAGGACATCTTCCGGGCCACCACCAGTGGGGCCAGCACCCCGGAGAGCAGGCCGAGCACCGCCGCGGCCACCAGGGCGTGCTGCACGAAGTCGTAGCCCAGCAGCATGACCGTGGTGTCGAAGTCGACGAGCTTGTCGAGCAGATCGGCCGGGTTCACGGCTGCCCTTCCTCCGAGCGGGACTGGACGTGGTGGGCGCAGTCCGTGCCGTCCTCCGCCCCGGCGACGACGATGCGGCCACCGACCCGGACCACCTCGATCGGGGACCGGTACAGCTCGGACAGGGTTTCCGAGGTCATGACCTCGTCGGGAGTGCCGACCCGGAAGCGGCCGTCGACCAGGTAGAGCACCCGGTCGACCAGGTGCAGCACCGGGTTGATCTCGTGGGTGACGAACAGGACGGCGACCCGGCGTTCCCGGGCCTGGCGTGCGATCAGTTCGCTGACCATCCGTTGCCGGGCCGGGTCCAGTGAGAGCAGCGGTTCGTCGCACAGCAGGACGTCGGGGTCGCCGACCAGTGCCTGGGCCACCCGCAGCCGTTGCTGCTCCCCACCGGAGAGCAGCCCCACGGGACGGTCGGCGTAGGCCGTGGCACCGACCGCCTCCAGGGCGGCCTCCACCCGGCGGCGTCGCTCGGCCCGGCCGCGTAGCGACAACCCCCAGCGGTGGCCGTCGAGGCCGAAACTGACCAGGTCGCGCCCGCGCACGGTGAGCGTGGGGTCCACGGCACGCTGCTGGGGGATGTAGCCGATACGCCGGTTCCCGCGTCGCACCGGTCGACCGGCGATGCGGGCGGTGCCTGCGGTCAGGGGTTGGAGCCCGAGCAGGACCCGCAGCAGGCTGGTCTTGCCGGACCCGTTGGGGCCGAGCACGGCGAGGAACTCACCGGGGGCGACGTCCAGGTCCAGGTCGTCCCACAGGACCCGGTCGCCGTAGGCGAGCCGGGCTCCGCGCAACTGCACGGCGGGGGTGGTGTCCTCGGTTCCCCGGTGGGACGTCGGTGCTCCGGCGGTCGAGGTGCGCCGGTTGGTGTCGGTGGTGTTCACGATCGCCCCAGTGCGGTCGCGAGCGCGTTCACCTGCTCGGTCATCCACGAGAGGTAGTCCTTGCCTTCGGGCAGTGTCTCGGTCATCTCGACGACGGGGATACCCGCCGCGGCGGCCCGGTCCCGGACCCGGGCGGTCACCGGGCTCTCGGTCTGCGGGTTGTGCACCACGACCTGCACCTGTCCGCCGGAGATCAGTTGCTCGACCTCGGCGACGGCAGCGGCCGGCGGGTCGTTCTCCTCCTCGACGGCCTGGCGGAAGGTCTCGGGGGTGACGTCCCGGAGTCCGGCGTCCTCCAGCAGCAGTTGCGCCACCGGCTCGGTGGCCAGGACCGGGGCGTCGGGCGTGGTCCGGTGCAGCTCGGTCAGCCGCTCGTGCAGCTGGTGCACCTGGGTGGCGAACCGCTCGGCGTTGCGGGTGAACTCGTCCTTCCGGTCGGGGCGGAGCCGGCCGAGTTCCTCGGCGACGCGGTGGGCCACGGCCTCCACGGTCGGCAGGTCGTACCAGACGTGCTCGTTGTCGCCGTGCTGGTGGGTGTGGCCGTGCTCGTCGGTGTGCGCCCGGGTGCTGGGGGCGGCGTCGGTGGTCTCCTTCGCGTCGGGCTCCTCGTGCGTGTGCTCCTCGTGCCCGGTGTCGTGCTGTTCGGCCCGGTGCTCGGCGCCGGCGGCGAGGGAGACGGCCCGGACGACGGGGGGCTCACCGCTGCCACCGGCCAGGATCCGCTCGACGAACTCGTCGTAGCCGCCGCCGTTGACCACCACGAGCTGCGCCTGGGCCACGGTGACCGCGTCGCGGGGGGTGCTCTCGTAGGAGTGCGGGTCGGCCGAGGTGCCGGTGATGATCGCCTGCACGTCGACCGCGTCGCCGCCCACCGCCTGCACCACGCTGCCCCAGACGTTCGTCGAGGTGACGACTCGGACCGTGTCACCGTCGGAACCCTGCGGCGTCCGTTCCCCTCCTCCGCAGGAGGTGAGCGTGAGAGCGGTCGCGACCAGTCCGGCCAGCACGACCGTGGAGCGCGGGAAGCGGGAGTTCATCAGGCGGCACTCCTCGGGCAGGAACCGACGCGTACAGCTAATGGAAATCGTTGTCGTATTCAGCCTAGAGGGTGGTGCCGTCGAAACCCAAGCAGGTGACCCGAATGCCGTGGGTGAACACCCCCACGTTTCCCACCCGGGCCTCCGCCCCGATGACGCCGGACCCCCGGCCGCGATCCGCGACCGGGGGTCCGGCGACACGTGGTGCTCACGCCTCCAGGCGGTTGCCGCTCTCCGGGTCGAACAGGTGGATCTCCTCCAGGTCACGCACCGCCACCTTGACCTTCTGGCCGAAGGCGGGCGGCGTGCGGCCGTCGACACGGACGATGAACCGCTCGGAGCGGTCGCCGATGCGCACCGAGCCGTACACGTAGGCGTCCGCGCCCAGCTCCTCGACCAGCTCCACGGTCATCTCCACGCCCTCCTCGTCGGCACCGACCAGGTGCAGCGACTCCGGACGGACACCGAAGGTGACCTCCTTGAGGCCACGGGCCGCGGCCGCGTCCAGGACGGCGCGCGGCAGCGGTACCACCAGACCGTCGAGCTGGGCGCCCTCGCTGGTCAGCGGCACGGTCTTGAGGTTCATCGCCGGGGAGCCGATGAACCCGGCGACGAAGGCGTTGGCCGGGCGGTCGTAGAGCGCCCGCGGGGTGTCGCACTGCTGCAGCACGCCGTCCTTGAGCAGCGCCACCCGGTGACCCATGGTCATCGCCTCGACCTGGTCGTGGGTGACGTAGATGGTCGTGGTGCCCAGCCGCTGCTGCAGGGCGGCGATGTTGGCCCGGGTCTCCACCCGCAGCTTGGCGTCGAGGTTGGACAGCGGCTCGTCCATCAGGAACACGCTGGGCTCACGGACGATCGCCCGGCCCATGGCCACACGCTGCCGCTGACCACCGGAGAGTGCCTTGGGCTTGCGGTCCAGGTACTTCTCCAGGTCCAGCATCCGGGCCGCCTCGAGGACCTTCTCCCGGATCTGGGCCTTGGGCACACCCCGCAGCTTCAGGGCGAAGCCCATGTTCTCCGCCACCGTCATGTGCGGGTAGAGGGCGTAGGACTGGAACACCATGGCGATGTCCCGCCCCTTGGGGGGCACGTTGGTGACGTCCCGGCCGCCGATCCGGATGGCGCCCTCGTCGACGTCCTCCAGGCCGGCCAGCATGCGGAGTGCGGTGGACTTACCGGAGCCGGAGGGGCCGACCAGCACCAGGAACTCACCGTCGGCGATCTCCAGGTTGAGCTGGTTCACCGCCCGCACCGGCGGGTTGCCCGGGTAGATCCGGGAGGCGTTCTCGTAGACGACCTCGGCCATGTGTGCCCCTTTCGTGTCCTTCCGGTGCTCGCAAGGTAGCCGATACAACGTTGTCTCGGAAGGCCTCGTGCAGTTTCGGTGGCACCAGGGTGACGAAAGGGTGATGTTGAGGTGGTCGACGAACACCGACCGTTGCCCTGATCGGGGTCTGCTCGGGTGGTGGAACACGCCGGGAGACCGAAGTCGGGGGCAACGATCTCCCGGCGGGGTCCACCGGTGGCCGGGACGCCGCGCGGCTCCCACGCCCGCCAGCTGCGGCGATCGACCGGCCCTGTGCCGTGCAATTCTTTGCAGGACGCGCTCAGACGGATTGGACTCCTCGACCGGCGAATCGGTCAAGACCTCGGTTGCGGTGCACCCCGACGGCGCACACCGTTCGTCGGTCCGATACCCCCCGAGTGGAGGTGTCAAACCCCTGCAGTCCCTGCTCCGCGGCGGTCGCCGGTTCCGTTCCGCCTGGCGGCGGAGCATCCGGTCGGTGCCTGGTACCAAGGGGTGGCAACGGCGGGGGAGCGTTGCAAGAAGTTGCCTTCCGGGTGCACGCTGGCGATCGGTGAACGGGAGGAGGTCGGGGTGGCTGGGCTGGCCGAGATCGCCCGGGCGGCGGGGGTGAGCGTCTCCACGGTCAGCCGGGTGCTCAACGGGCGTGCCGGGGTCAACGAGGAGACCCGCCGGCGGGTGCTCTCGGTGGTGGCCGAGATGCCCTACACCGCGCGGGGGCTCGGCGCCCTCCAACGCACCGGTGTGATCGCCCTGCTCGTGCCGGAACTGTCCAACCCGGTGTTCCCCGCCTTCGCCGAGGCGTTGGAGGTCCGGGCCTCCCGCGCCGGCTACGCCTGCCTGCTGTGCAACACCCGCGCCGGTACGCGCCGTCCCGACGGGGACGTGCTCGGCCGGGCCATGGGCGAGGAGGAGTACGTGCGCATGCTGCTCGCCCGTGGCGTGGCCGGCATGGTGTTCGTCTCCCCGGAGATCAGCAATCCCTCCTCCGACCGCCCACCCCGCCACTACCGCACCCTGCTCGACGAGGGGGTGCCGACGGTCTTCGTCAACGGCGGGGCACCCACATTGGACGTACCCGATTTCGTGGTGGACGAGCAGCTGGCCGGGTACCTGGCCACCAGGCACCTGGTGGAACTGGGACACGAGCGGATCGGTTTCGTGTGCGGGCCCGCCCGTTCCCTGCCCGCGCGGCTCAAGCGCGTCGGCTGGCAGACCGCCCTGGAGGAGGCCGGCCTGCCCACGCCCGCCGAACTCGTCGCGCACGCCCCGTTCGGTCCGGAGGGCGGGGCCGCGGCGCTCGCGGAGCTGCTGGACCGCCCCGACCCCCGGCACCGCCCGACCGGGGTGATCTGCTCCTCCGACCACATGGCCCTCGGCGTGCTGCGCGAGGCCCGGCGCCGTGGCCTGGACGTCCCCGGCCGACTGTCGGTGGTCGGCTTCGACGACATCCCGCTGGCCGCCTGCTGTGCTCCGGCGCTCACCACCCTGGCCCAGCCGATCGAGGAGATGGCCGCCGCCGCGATCGACGAGTTGGTCCGCAGGCTCGTCCCGGGCACGGCGCAGGGCGGTGGGAGCCGTGGGCACAGCACCCTGTTCCGCCCCCGGCTGGTGGTGCGCGAGTCCACCGCGCCCCCGGGGTGAGTGTCACGGGACGACCGGGGCCGGGGCCGTCCCGGAACCCCGGGAAACCACGTTCACCGCAGGTCGAGAAACACCCCGCGGACCGGGTGGACATCCCGCACTAGCCCACCCGTGCGAGGCGCATGTCACCCGTACTTCACCATTCGGTTCTGAACCGTTACCGTCACCTCATGGCGCGGTCCACGAATTCGCGACGTCCCGCCACGCTGGCCTCACTGGCTGCCGAGCTGGGGGTTTCGCGGACGACGGTGTCCAACGCGTACAACCGCCCCGACCAGCTCTCCCCGGAGCTGCGGCGTCGGGTGCTGGAAACTGCGCGTCGGCTCGGATATCCGGGGCCGGATCCGGTCGCCCGGTCGCTGCGCACCCGTAAGGCGGGTGCGGTCGGTCTGCTCCTCACCGAGAACCTCTCCTACGCCTTCCGCGACCCCGCGGCCATCGGCTTCCTGGAAGGGCTGGCCCTGGCGTGTGAGGACGCCGGGCAGGGTCTGCTGCTGGTTCCGGCCAACCCCGAGCGGGAGAACGTCGCTGCGGTGCACCGGGCGGGTGTCGACGGTTTCGTCGTCTACTCCGTCCCCGACGACGACCCCCACCTGGCCGCCGTGCTGGAACGTCCGGTGCCCACCGTGGTGTGCGACCAGCCGCACCTGGACGACGTCGACCGGGTCGGCATCGACGACCGGACGGCCATCAAGGCGCTGGCCCGGCACCTCATCGAACTCGGCCACCGCCGCATCGGGGTGGTGTGCATGCGGCTGGGACGGGACCGCAACGACGGTTTCGTGCCGATCGACCGGCAGCGTGGGGCGCACTTCCACGTGCAGCGGGCCCGACTGGCCGGGCTGGCCGAGGCGTTCGGCGCCGCCGGCGTCGACTGGTCCTCGGTCCCCGTCGTCGAGCGGTTCGACCACACCACCGCGTCCGGGGAGTCGGCCGCGGCCCAGCTGCTGGACCACGACCCGGACATCACCGCGCTGGTCTGCACCTCGGACATCCTCGCCATCGGTGCCCTGAACGAGGCCAAGCGGCGTGGTCTGAAGGTGCCGCAGGACCTGACGGTCACCGGTTTCGACGGCATTCCCGAGGCCGAGCGGATCGGCCTGACCACCGTGCGCCAGCCCATCCTGGAGAAGGGGCGGGCCGCCGGCCGCCTGCTGCTGGACACCGCCGAGCACGGCCGGCCGCGGGTGGTCACCCTGGACACCGAGCTGGTCGTCGGCTCCACCTCCGGGCCGCCGCGCACGGTGGTCCAGATGTGGTACGGACCCTGATCGACCTGCAGAAGAGAGCGAACAGAACGACGGCGCGGGGCCGGCGGATCACCGCCGGCCCCGCGCCGTTCGGGCAGGAACTCGTCAGAGTCGGTCGAGCAGCTGCGCGCAGCGGATCAGACCCAGGTGCGAGTACGCCTGCGGGTGGTTGCCCAGCGAGCGCTCCGCGATCGGGTCGTACTCCTCGGGCAGCAGACCGGTCGGCCCCGCACAGTCCACGAGCTGCTGGAACAGCTCCTCGGCCTCGGTACGCCGGCCGGTCAGCAGGTACGCCTCGATCATCCACGCGGCGCACAGGTGGAACCCGCCCTCGTCACCGGGCAGACCGTCGTCACGCCGGTAGCGGTAGACCGTGGAGCCGCTGCGCAGCTCCGACTCGATCGCGGTCACCGTGGCCTGGAACCGCTCGTCGGTCGGGTCGATCAGCCCGCTCAGGCCCACGTGCAACGAGGCGGCGTCCAGGTCGGTGCCGTCGTAGGCGGTGGTGAACGCCTGGACCTCCTCGTTCCACCCGTTCTTGAGCACGTCCTCGGCGATGGTGTCCCGCAGCCCGGGCCAGCTGGGGTCGACCTCCCGGCCGAAACGCTCGGCGAGCCTGACGGCACGGTCGATCGTCACCCAGCACATCACCTTGGAGTACACGTGGTGCCGGGGTGCGTGCCGCTCCTCCCAGATGCCGTGGTCCGGCTCGTG
Source organism: Pseudonocardiaceae bacterium (assembly GCA_036562635.1). Lineage (GTDB taxonomy): Bacteria > Actinomycetota > Actinomycetes > Mycobacteriales > Pseudonocardiaceae > DATCJU01. The sequence continues at coordinate 44,423 of DATCJU010000077.1, read as the reverse complement.
CCAGCGGCGCGCGACCGCCTCGGCCATCGCCCGCACCAGGTTCCAGTCCTCGTCGGTGAGCTTGCCCCGGGCCTCGGCGAGTGCCAGGACCAGCTCCACCACCGGACCGAACACGTCCAGCTGCACCTGCTGGTTGGCCAGGTTGCCCACCCGCACCGGACGGGAACCCGCGTAACCGGGCAGCGTGTCGATGACCGCCTCGGGGCCCAGCGTGGTGCCGTGGATCGTGTACAGCGGGTGCAGCCGCTCCGGACCGGGCAGGGTCTCCAGCACCCGGTGCACCCAGCCCAGGAACGCCTCGGCCTCGGCCGTGGACCCCAGGGACACCAGGGTCTGCGCGGTCAGTGCGGCGTCCCGCAGCCAGCAGTACCGGTAGTCCCAGTTGCGGACACCGCCGATCTCCTCGGGCAGCGAGGTGGTGGCCGCGGCCAGGATCGCGCCGGTGTCGCTGTGGCACAGGCCGCGCAGGGTCAGCGCGGACCGTGCCACCAGGTCGCGCTCGGTGTCGGGCAGCCGCAGCCCCGCCAGCCACTCGGTCCAGTACGCGGCCGCGCGGCGCCGCCGCTCCTCCTCGGGGATCTCCGACGGCGACAGGTCGTCGGTGCCACAGCGCAGCTCCAGCACCACCGGGGCGTCGGGCGTGGGCTGCACCACGGCCCGGGCCGACTCGTGCACACCGTCCGAGGTGATCTCCCACCGCACACCCGGGGAGCGCAGCACGATCGGGTCACCCGTGCCCACCACGCGCAGGCCGTCCTTCTCGGCGATGAGCCGCACCTGGACCTGGCCGAACTCGGGGCGCGGGGCGAACTCGACCGTGGCGGGCACGCTGCCGGAGATCACCCGGACCAGGTCGGTACGGTGCGGCGCCGAGTAGTGGTCCAGGTAGTCGGTGACCAGCAGCCGCGACCAGCGGGTCTCCACGATCATCGTGCCGGGCAGGTAGCGCTGGCCCAGCGGCAGGCTGTTGCGCTGCGGCCGGATCGAGAAGTGTCCGGCCGACGGGCCACCGAGCAGGTCGGCGAACACCGCCGCCGAGTCCGGCTCGGGGTGGCACAGCCAGGTGAGCTTGGCGTCCGGGGTGACCAGGGCCACCGAGCGCTCGTTGGCCAGCATGGTCAGCCGCTCGATCGGCGGGGCCTGCTCGCCGTACAGCCAGGTACGCCGCTCCTCCAGCAGGAAGGCCAGCACGTACGCCACGTCGGCGGTGCTGTCGATGCGGTAGGTGGCCAGGGTCTCGCCCGGGCCGACCTTGATGCCCACGTCGGGCCCGTGCAGCCGGGCGAACGCCTTCTCGTCGGTGACGTCGTCACCGAGGAAGACCGCGGCGGTGGCACCCACCTGGTGCCGCAGCACGTCCAGGGCGTGCCCCTTGTCGGTGCGGATCACCGCGAGTTCGATGACGGCCTTGCCCTCGGTGGCCTCGACACCGTCCCACGTGCACGGCCCGGAACGGATGGCGTCGAGCACCCGCGCGGCGACCTCGGGGGCGGCCTTGCGTACGTGCACCGCGGCGCTGGCCGGCTTGAGCTCCAGGAACACCCCCTCCGCGTCCGCGATGATCCGCTGCAGCTCCTGCTTCAGACGGGTCAGCAGGTCCCGCTGAGCCGGCTCCAGGGCGTGCACGAACCCGATGTCGAACTCCGAGCCGTGGCTGCCGACCAGGTGCACCTCGGCGGGAAGCCGGGACAGGGTGGCCAGGTCGCGCAGGGCACGGCCGGAGATGACGGCGGTGGTGGTGGACGACAGCACAGCCAGCGAACGCAGGGCGTTCACCGACTCAGGCAAGGGGCGTGCCTGGTCGGGGTCCTCCACGATGGGCGCAAGCGTCCCGTCGTAGTCGCAGGCGACGAGCAGGCGTGGTGTGCGGGCCAGCTGGACCAGCGCACGGCGCAGCTCAGTGGGGAGGGCTTCGGCGCTCAACGCCTTCTCCTCACGGCGGTCTTCGGGGCAGGGTCTTTTCAGTTCGCTTCTTCAGTGTGCGGCTCGACGCCCAGGGCCTCCAAGAAAGACCGAGCCCAGCGGTCCACGTCATGGGTGAGAACCTGGCGTCGCAGCGCGCGCATCCTACGGCGCCCCTCCGCCGGGTCAACTTTCAGGGCGGCCTCGAGCGCGTTCTTCACCCCGTCCAGGTCGTGCGGGTTGACCAGGAAAGCGCTGGTGAGCTCGGCGGCGGCCCCGGCGAACTCGCTGAGCACCAGCGCCCCACCGAGGTCGTACCGGCAGGCCACGTACTCCTTGCAGACGAGGTTCATCCCGTCGCGGACCGGTGTCACCACCATGACGTCGGCGGCGGAGTAGAAGGCCGCCAGTTCCTGGCGGTCGACCGAGGTGTGCAGGTAGTGCACCGGTGGGCGTCCCACCCGGGCGAACTCGCCGTTGATCCGCCCCACCTCGCGTTCGATGTCCTCGCGCATCTGCTTGTAGTGCTCGACGCGCTCACGGCTGGGGGTGGCCAGCTGGATCATCACAACCTCGGCGGGGTCGACCCGGCCCTCCTCGAGCAGCTCGTGGAAGGCATGCAGCCGGACGTCGATGCCCTTCGTGTAGTCGAGCCGGTCCACGCCGAGCAGGATCTTGCGGGGATTGCCCAGTTCGGCGCGAATCTCCTTCGCCCGCAGCTGCACCTCCTTGCTGCGGGCCAGGGCATCCAGGCTAGCCGCGTCGATGGAGATGGGAAAGGCGCCGACCCGCACCACACGGTCGCCGTAGGCGACCATGCCGTGCCGGTTGCGCACACCCACCGCGCCCCGGCTGGGGTCCAGCCCGGCCAGGCGTCGGGTCAGCCACAGGAAGTTCTGCGCCCCACCGGGCCGGTGGAAACCGACCAGGTCGGCGCCCAGCAGGCCGCGGATGATCTCGGTACGCCACGGGAGCTGCATGAACAGCTCGACCGGTGGGAACGGGATGTGCAGGAAGAACCCGATCCGCAGGTCCGGGCGCAACTCCCGGAGCATCGCCGGGACCAGCTGGAGCTGGTAGTCCTGCACCCACACCGTGGCGCCCCGGTCGGCCACCTTCGAGGTGGCCTCGGCGAACCGCCGGTTCACCCGCACGTAGGCGTTCCACCAGCCACGGTCGAACACCGGCGGGGCGACCACGTCGTGGTACAGCGGCCACAGCGTGGCGTTGGAGAAGCCCTCGTAGTAGTCCTGGACGTCCTTCGCGGACAGCTTCACCGGGTGCAGCCGTAGGCCCTCCTCGACGAACGGTGTCGGCTCCACGTCGGCCACCCCCGGCCAGCCCACCCAGGCACCCTTCCGGGCCCGGAGGAAGGGTTCCAGGGCGGTCACCAGACCACCGGGGCTGCGGCGCCACCGTTCCGTGCCGTCGGGTGCTCGTTCCAGATCGACGGGAAGGCGGTTCGCCACGACCACGAAGTTCGCCTGTCTGCCGCCGATGTCGCCGTTCACCGCAAGCCCTCCCCCGGGTTGGCGCCGGTCGGGCTCGTCGGTACCGGTGGACGTTCCCGCGGCCACATCCCGCCGGCATCGAGATCCGGACGAGCGACCGGCCGTGCTCTGACAAGATCCGCGGGACTGGCGCTCCGAGGCTATCGGTATTCCCGGGGACGCGCGTGTTGGTCGTCGTGGTGATCACACCCGATCGGCCGGGTGGATCCGCAGCGGGTGTACCACCGCTCGACCGGAAGGCCCAGCGTCGTTGCCCCGGCCACCGGGTCGCCCGGCGGGACGCGGGCCTCCGCCGGGGGTTGGTGCCGGAAGCCGTGGAACGGCCGCCCTCGGCCGTCACAGGGGCAGGCAGCCTCGGGGTACGAAGAACCAGGCCTGCAGGCCGGTGCCGTCCGTGGAACCGTGCTGCGGGGCGCGCACCATCACCCAACGTCCGTCACGGGAGACGTAGCGCCAGCGGACGGTCTCGCCGACCGCGACCAGGGTGTCGATCGGTTCGCTGGGCTGGGCGGTGGTCTGCCACGGCCGCACGTTGCCGTAGCCGCGGACGTGCACCCCGTCGTACAGGGTGCAACCGGATCCGCCGGTGACGGTGATGGACGCCCCGTCGGTCTCGGTGCCGCCGATCATGCCGTTGGTGAACTCGCTGGTGCTCAGGGTGCGCCCGGTGTGCCGACAGGCGTCGGCCGTGCTGGCACCGCCCTCGGGCAGACCGGCCTGGGACAGCCACAGGCAGGTGTTGAGGGTGCCGTAGACGTGGCCCCAGCGGAAGCTGTTCACGGCCTCCTGCTGCACGTCCACCGTCCACCCGCGGTAGGCGGTGCCGACGGCGTAGGAGCCGGGTGCGCTGCGCAACATCACGTAGTCGGTGACCACCTGCTTGCGCAGGGCGGCCTCGGCGGGGGCGGGGTCGGTCACGGGAAGCAGGGCGGCCGCCGTGGTCAGGGCCACGGCCACGGCCCGGCGGATCCGGTGACGGAGCACGGGTCTCCTCCTGGAGGTGGACGGACGAACGCGGACGGGAACAGGTTTCGCGACCCCGACCGGGTTCGGCCATACGACAACCGGGGGTACTCGCCCCCTGTCCGTCCGTGATGGGTGGGTTGCCGCGCCCACCCCGGAGGGCAAGCGCTTACGATGTGCGCGGTGGTTCGCACCGGGTGCCGCCCGCCGGGCGCGGGACGGCTTCGGGCGGTACCCGCCGGCGTGGCGCAACTGGCAGCGCACCCGACTTGTAATCGGGCGGTTACGGGTTCGAGTCCCGTCGCCGGCTCCAGACCCCCAGGTCGTTCGACCTGGGGGTTTCTTGTTCTGCGACCGTCCTCCCCGTACCACCCCGTGTTCGGGTGGCCCCGGTGCGGCGCCCGTTCCGACGTGTCCGGGTCGGGCCGCGGACGTAGCCTCGGGGAATGTGCCGCAGCATCAGGACACTCCGTGAGCCCTACGTCGACGTGGTCACCGAGGAGGATGTCCGGGCCGCCGCGTTGCAGTACGTCCGCAAGGTGAGCGGGTTCCACCGGCCGGCCCCGCACAACGCCGCCGCCTTCGAGGAGGCCGTGGAGGCGGTCGCGGCGGCCACCCGGGACCTGCTCGAGCGACTGCAGGTGCGGGGACGGCGCGGGGCGGCCACCGGCTGAGCCGGGACGCCACCCGGTGTCACCGACACCGGGTCGACCCCGCCTCGTCGCCCCGGCGGTGGGTGCGCGGGGTCCGTAGGCTGATCGCATGCCGTACGTCGCCGACCCCTCCCGGTACGACCGGATGACCTACCGCCGTTGCGGGCGCAGCGGCCTGAAGCTGCCCGCGGTCTCGCTCGGGCTGTGGCACAACTTCGGCGCCGACCGGCCGTACGAGGTCGGGCGGCAGATCGTGCGTCGGGCTTTCGACCTGGGCATCACCCACTTCGACCTGGCCAACAACTACGGGCCCCCGTACGGCTCGGCCGAGGAGAACTTCGGTCGGATGCTTGCCCAGGACCTGCGCCCCTACCGCGACGAACTGGTCATCTCCACCAAGGCGGGCTACGACATGTGGCCGGGGCCGTACGGGGAGTGGGGTTCGCGCAAGTACCTGCTGGCCTCGCTGGACCAGTCCCTGCGCCGGATGGGGCTGGACTACGTCGACATCTTCTACTCGCACCGCTTCGACCCGGAGACACCGCTGGAGGAGACGATGGGCGCCCTCGTCTCCGCGGTGCAGCAGGGCAAGGCCCTCTACGTCGGCATCTCCTCCTACTCGCCGGCCAAGACCCGGGAGGCGGCGGAGATCCTCCGTTCCGCGGGCGTGCCGTTGCTGATCCACCAGCCCTCCTACTCGATGCTCAACCGGTGGATCGAGGAGGAGCTGCTGGACACCCTCGGCGAGCTGGGCGTGGGGTGCATCGCGTTCTCCCCGCTGGCACAGGGACTGCTCACCGACCGCTACCTCGACGGGATTCCCGAGGGGTCACGGGCCAGCCGGAACAGCTCGCTGCGTCCGGAGCACCTGTCCCCGGAGAACCTGGCCCGGGTGCGGGCCCTCAACGAGATCGCCGCCTCCCGTGGCCAGACCCTGGCCCAGTTGGCGCTGTCCTGGGTGCTGCGCGACGAACGGGTCACGTCGGTGCTGATCGGGGCCAGCTCGGTGGCCCAGCTGGAGCAGAACGTGGCCGCCCTGGACGGTCCGCCGCTCACCGACGCCGAGTTGACCGAGATCGACCGGTACGCGGTGGACTCCGGGATCGACCTGTGGGAGGCGTCCCGCACCGCGGGCTGAACCGTCCCGCCGGAACCTCGCCCGCCCCGCTCCTCCCGCCGGTACCCGACCGGTCCGGCCGGAGGAGCCGGTGCTCCTGCGTCCCCCGGGCCCCGTCGTGAAGCGGATACGGGACACTGGGGGCATGACCGGTACCCGCGCCCTGCGCAGCCTTCCGTCGCCGCGTTGGTTCCTGCGGCGCGTGTTGCCGATGCTGCTGGCGCTGCCCCTGCTGGGGTGGGGTGTGGCGGTGTCCGCGCCGCAGGTGGTGGACCGCACCGCCTTCCTCCTCGGGCTGGGGGAGGAGGTCATGGTGCACGTGACCGCGTCCAGCAAGGTGGACTCGCTGGGTCGGCCCGAGCCCGGGATGGGCTACTTCGAGAAGGACGGGCAGCTCTACACCGTTGCGGTGCCGCACCCGGCCGAGGAGGGCGAGCGGATCCACGCCCGGCTGCCGTTGGTGGGGTCGGAGACCAAGCCCTTCCGGGAGGACAGCCAGGTCGGTGGCGGGCTGCTCGGCTACCTGGTGCTGCTCGTGGTGAGCGGAGGGCTGTTCGTGTTCTGCTTGCTCGGCGTGGTGGCGAACCTGCTCACCGAGTTCTCCAGGTCCTTCGCCCAGCAGGTGGTGCTGGCGCAGCGTGTCGAGGGCACGGGGCTGGTCGGGCGGTTCGAGCAGACCCGGCGTATCCGTCTGCTGGTGCGGCGGTTGCGGGAGTACCGCCGCTGAGGGGCCGACCGCGGCCGTCCCCGCCCGGTCCGCCGCGTGGGCGTGGCCCACGCGACGGGGCTCACGCGATGAGGTAGTGGTCCTCGTTGTAGGCCACCCCGCACAGCTCCGCCGCCAGGTCCGCCCCCACCTGCGTGATCACCTCGGCGAGTTCCAGCCGGTTCACCCAGTCCCGGGGGAGCACCCCGGTGCCGTGCAGCGCCCCCAGAATGTTGCCGGTGATCGACGCGGTGGAGTCGCTGTCCCCGGAGTGGTTGGCGGCCATGCGCAGCGCGTCCACGAACTGGCCGGGCCGGGGGTGGGTGAGCGCCACGTACACCGCGATGGCCAGCGCCTCGTGGCCCAGCCAGCCGCTGCCCAACAGTTCCAGCGAGCGGACCGACGGTCCGCCGTCGGGCACCGGCTGACCGTTGATCCGGGCTTCCTGCGCCGCCCACGCCGCGGCGTTGTCCGTCTCCGCCAGCCGCACCGCCGTCGACAGCGTGTGCGCGGTCTCCAGGTCGTCCCGCATCACCCGCCCGATCACCTGGTCGACCGCCTCGTCCAGCGGGCGGTTGCGCACGGCCAGCAGGTGCACCAGCAGGGCGAGCGCCCCCGCCGGGGCCCAGCCCGTGGGATGGCCGTGGGTGAGGGCGGCGCACTCGCAGCCCAGGGCGTAGGCGTCGGCGGCGCTGGTGGTGAACCCGGCGGGTGCCATGCGGACCACGCCACCGCAGCTCCTGGCGTCGTTGCGCGGGTGGGTGCGCGGTGACCGCGGCAGTTGCTCGTCCCGCAGCGCCCGCAGGTTCGTCAGCCCCGGGGCGCGGGAGGCGAACAGCCGAGGATCGTCCAGCAGCGCGACGTCGTCCTCGTCGGGCTCGCTCTGTTGCTGGGTGCGCAGCCACCGTCGGTAGGAGTACCAGACCTGCTCGACCGTGCTGTCGAGGCCACGGTGCCGGCCCCGGATCGCCGCCAGCAGCATGCCCTCGGCGGTGAACAGGGTGAGCTGGGTGTCGTCGGTGATCAGGGCGGGACGTGGAGGTTCGGTGATCCCCTGGGGACCGTAGCGCCGCTGGATGTCGGTCAGCTGCAGGAACTCCACGGGCGCGCCGAGGGCATCGCCGAGCGCGCCACCGAGCAGGCATCCGGCGGCGCGGTCGGTGAGGGTCACGACGTCCAACGGCACATCCGAAGGCTAAGGGCGGGACACGGGGGCGGGTTCAGCGTGCTGTGCACACAGGATCTCCGATGGCTCGTGTGGACGGTTCATGCCTCGGTACCGCTGCGGCTCCGGCGATCGGCGGACACGGCCCCTCGTTCCCCGAGGTCTGCCGCTGTTCGGCGGGTGGCTTGGTCGATTCGGTTGCCGGTGGTGTCCCGTTGCAGGCAAAGTCGAAATCTTCGCCATCGGAGCGGAGGTGAGCCGGAGGCACGTGGTGGAGATCGCAGCGGTCGGCGGGTCGGCGAAGCCCACCCGCGAACCCAGTCCGGAGCTGGTGCCGGGGGTGAATCGGGAGGCGCGGGGAGACCCGGGATCGGCATCGTCCTCTCCCGCGGTCGAGTTCTGCCTGCTCGGCCCGGTGCAGGTGCGTTTCGACGGCCGTCCCGTGCCGCTCGGCCGGCCCGGCACCCGGGCCGTGCTGGGGTTGCTGCTGCTGGAGGCCAACCAGGTGGTGCCGGTGTGCCGGATCGTGGACGCCCTGTGGGAGCGGGAACGTCCCCCGTCGGCCCGCACCATCGTGCACGGCCACGTCTCCCGGCTGCGCAAGCTGCTGGCACCCGTGGAGGGGCAGGCCCGGATCGTCACCTGTTCCCCCGGGTACATGCTGCAGGTCGATCCGCACCTGGTGGACCTGCACCGGGCGCGGGAACTGGTCGCCCGGGCCAGAACGGCCCCGCCCGAGCAGCGGGTCGAGCTGCTCCGTGAGGCGTTGGGACTGTGGCGTGGCCCGGCCCTGTCCGAGCTGCCGGAGCTGGTGCGGCGTTCCGTCGCCGCGGATGCCGACGAGCTGCGGCTGGTTGCCGTGGAGGAGCGCATCGACGCGGAGCTGGAACTGGCCCGGCACGTGCCGTTGGTGGCGGAGCTGCAGGGACTGGTGTCCGAGCACCCCTACCGGGAACGGCTGGTCGCCCAGCTCATGCTGGCCCTCTACCGCAGCGGTCGGCGCGCGGACGCCCTGGCCGCCTACCAGGACTTCCGGACGCGGGCGGTGCACGAGCTGGGCATCGACCCCGGTCCGGAGCTGCAGGAACTGCACCAGCGGGTCCTGCGGGACGACCCGGTCCTGCGTGCCCCCACCGTCCAGCGGGCCGTGGTGCCGGCCCAGTTGCCGCCGGCGCCGGGTGGGTTCACCGGGCGACGGGACGAGCTGGCCGAGCTGGACGGGCTGCTGGCCGAGCGCGGGACGGCCGGCGCCCCGGTCGTCGCGGTGCTCACCGGTCCGGCGGGGGTGGGGAAGACCGCCCTGGCACTCACCTGGTCCCACCGGATGGCGGCGGAGTTCCCGGACGGTCGACTGTTCGTGTCACTGCGTGGGTTCGACCCGGCGCAGCCTCCGGTGGATCCGGGGGAGGTGCTGACCCGGTTCCTGGTGGCCCTGGGGGTGCCGGAGTCCGAGGTGCCGGTGGCACCGGACGAGCGGGAGGCGCTCTACCGCTCGCTGCTGGCCGAGCGCCGGGTGCTGGTGCTGCTGGACGACGCCAGGGACTCCGAGCAGGTGCTCCCGCTGCTGGGTGGTGGGGCCGATTCGCTGGTTCTGGTGACCAGTCGGGTCCGGTTGGACGGCCTGGTGGTCCGGCACGGTGCCCGGGTGTTGCCGCTGGCCGAGCTGCCCCCGCCGGTCGCGGTGGAGCTGGTGGACCGGGCCGCCGGTGCCCGGAGGGGAGCCAGGGAACCGGAGGCCCTGCGCGAACTGGCCCGGCTCTGCGGGTACCTGCCGTTGGCCCTGCGGATCGCGGCGGCCCGGCTGGCCGCCCGGCCCCGGCAGCCGGTGTCGGACCTGGTGGCCGAGCTGGCCGACGAGCACAACCGGTTGCAGGCGCTGGACGTGGGAGACGGGGACACCAGCGTGCGCGGTGCGTTCGACGTGTCCTTCCGCAACCTGGACCCGCAGCATGCGCGGATGTTCCTGCTGCTGGGTCTGGTGGCCGCTCCGTCGGTGTCCCCGCCGGTGGTGGCGGCGCTGGCCGGGGTGTCCGAGCGGGTGGCCCGCCGGGCGTTGCACGCCCTGATCGCGGCGCACCTGGTGGTCGAACCGGAGCTGGACCGCTTCGGTATGCACGACCTGATCCGGCTGCACGCCCGGGAGCTGGCCCGGTCCGAGCTGTCGGAGGCGGAGCGGCGGACGGCCGTGGAGGGGCTGCTGCGGTACTACCTGGTCGGTTGCGACCATGCCCGGCGGTTCCTGCGCACCCCCCGGGACCAGCTGGATCCGGCCGAGCGGTTCCCCGAGGCGCCCCGTCCTCCGGTGCGGGACCGTGAGGAGGCCCTCGCCTGGTTCGACGCGGAGTGGCGGGGGATCGTGGCCGCGGTGCGGCTGGCCGCCGAGACCGGTCTGCACGAGTCCTGCTGGCAGCTGGCCCGTCTGGTGGTGGACTACGGGTCCTGGCGGGCCCGGTGGACGGAGTTGGCGGCGAACTACGAACTCGGCTTGGTGGCGGCGCGTGCCTGCGGTGACCGGGCCGCCGAGGCGCTGGTGCTCAAGGACCTGGGGTTCGTGATGCTGGCACTGGGCCGGACCGAGGAGGCGCTGGCCCACTCCCGGGAGTCGCACCGGATCGCGGTGGAGCTCGGGGACACGGTGGCCGGGTTCAACGCGTTGAACAACATCGCGGCGATCCTGGCCGGGCTGGAGCGGTTCGACGAGGCGATCGGCGCCGGCCAGGAGGCGGTGTGCCTCGCCCGGCAGGCCGCGGACCCGTTCGGTGAGGCCACGGCGCTGAACAACCTGGCGCTCAGCTACATCAACGCCCGCCGGCACACGGAGGCCGCCGAGACCTATCGGCAGGCACTGGCGATCTACCGGGAGGTCGGGGACACCGAGTCGGAGGCCCTGGTGCTGAACAACCTGGGGGAGACCCTGGTCGGCCTGGGGGACCTGCCGGAGGCGGAGAACTGTTTCTCCGCGGCCCTGCGGCTGGCCGAGCAGGACGGCATGGTGGTGCACGAGGCGAACGCCCGGCGCGGGCTGGGGGACGTGCGGCTGGCCATGGGGGACGTGGCGGGGGCCCGGGTGCAGTGGGAGCAGGCCCTGGCGCGCAGCAGGGAGGCGGGTGCGTGGACGTCCGACCTGGAGGCGCTGGCCGAACGGATGCGACGCCTGGGGGACGGTGAGCGGCAGACGTCCGCGAACAGCGATGTTTAGCCGCTGTTTAGCTCAGTGGTCGCGAGGGTTGACAGATCGTTGGCATAGTGACTCAGGGCACCGGTTGGGGGTTCGTGCGTGAGGCCGGTGCCCCGGAGGTCGGAGGTTCCGTTGGGGGAGGAACCGACGGCCTGACCACTCCGGCCGGCATCCGCCCAGGGGGTGCCGGCCGGTTTGTTTGATCCACCCGGTGCCACTCCGAGCAGATCCGGATGGGGGTGGGCCGGCGGGGTCTCCGGCGGCCCACCCCACGAGCCGGTCAGGCCACCGGGGTGAGCTCGGGGCGCTTCGGGGGCAGGTTGTCCCCGGAGGACCGGCCACGCAGTCGGCGGCCGATCCAGGGCATGAGGTGCTCCCGGGCCCAGCGCAGGTCCTCCAGGCGCAGCTCCACCCAGTCCGCGGACGGGGCCGGCGGCCAGGGGGCGTCCCACCGCTCGGTCACCGGGACACCGAGGACCTCGCAGGCGCGCAGCGCCACCCGCCGGTGCCCCTCGGGGGACAGGTGCAGCCGGTCCTCGCTCCAGGCCCGCGGGTCCTGCAGCACGGTCATCGACCACAGGTCGAGCACCCGGCAGCCGTGTCGGTCGGCGATGGCCCACAGGTGCGAGTTGTAGGTGGCGACCTTGCCCCGCAGGTGTCGCATCACACCCATCTGCTTGGTATCGAATCCGGTGCACAGCAGCACGTCGGCCCCCGTGGCCCGCAGTTCGGCCACCGCGGCGTCGAACCGCACGGCGAGGGCGTCCGGGTCACCGCCCGGGCGCAGCAGGTCGTTGCCTCCGGCGCACAGGCTCACCAGGTCCGGCTTGAGCTCGACGGCGCGGGGGAGCTGGTCGTCGATGACCTGCTGCAGCAGCTTGCCGCGAACCGCGAGGTTGGCGTAGCGGAATTCCTCCGTGGTGGCAGCCAGGTGCTCGGCGAGCCGGTCCGCCCATCCCCGGAACTGGCCCTTCCCGTCGGGGGCGGGGTCGTTCAGGCCCTCGGTGAAGCTGTCCCCCAACGCGACGTAGGCGTGCCAGTCGTGCACGTGTTCCTCCCCTGTACTCCCTCCGTGCGGGGCCTGGCACCCCGCGGCCGCCGCGGGCGGAGTGGTGGGATCACGACACGCGACGGCCTTTCGGCTTCGGTCCGCGGGGGACAGCATCTCGCGTCGAGCTCTACCTACGCCACCGTCACTTACGCGAGGGTCACTTACGTTTGCGTAGGTTGTCGCAGGTCACAGGCGCCTCGTGGCGGCGCCCACCAGGGGTGGGACGGTCACTTGCCGGCCCAGGGCAGGTGGGTGGCGTTGCTGGCGACGATCTCGTCGGCCAGCTGTTCGATCGTGGCGAAGTCCCGCAGCAGCGGATGGGCGAGCAGGGCGTCGGCCACCCGGTCCCGGCCGCCGTGCAGGGCGGCGTCGAGGGTGGCCTCCCCGAACGCGGCCACGTGCGAGGCCAGGCCGGCCAGCGCCGGTTCCAACGGGCGCACCGCCGCGGGGACCGGTCCCGCGGTGTCCACGGTGCACGGCAGTTCCACCACGGTGTCCGCCGGCAGGGCCGGCACGGTGTGGCCGTTGCGCACGTGCACCACGTGCATCGCCCCGCCGCCGGTCAGCAGCGCCTCCAACAGCTCGGCCGCCGCCAGACCCAGCATCGAGGGCCCGGCCGGTCCGGGGCGCGCGGCGGGGGTCGTCCCCGGCACGGGACCGAGCCGGTGTGCCCGCTCGGCCTGTTCGGCCAGGTAGAAGGGGGCCAGGTGCGGGCCGGGCACCATGCCGAGCCGGTGGAGCAGCGCCTCGGGCAGACCCACCGTGCCGGCCAGTTCGGCCGCCTGGCCCTGCAACAGCGGGGGCAGGACGTCCGCTATCGCGTTCGGTCCCTTGATCAGCACGCCACGCACCCACCACAGGTGGTGCAGCCCGACGTACTCGGGGAACACCACCTCCGGGGGCACACCGAGCAGGCCGGCCAGCCAGCGGCGGGCGGTGAACGCCTCGGAGCACAGACCCACCACCCGGTGGTCGTCCCGCAGCAGCGCCCCGGTCACCACACCGACGGGGCTGGTGGTGTTGACCAGCCAGGCGTCGGGGGCCACCGCGCGTACGCGCTCGGCCACGTCCACCGCGACCGGAACCACGCGCAGGGCCCGGCTCAGGGCGGCCGCCCCCACGACGGCCGGTTCGGGACAGGCACAGCCGAGCGGAAGCGGACCCTCCGGGTGAGGTGCCTCGTCCGCCACCTGGGGTTGCAGCAGCACCGCCGCGGCCCCGGTGGCACCGGGTTCGAGGTCCGGGCAGACCCGCACCGTCGGGGGACAGCACACGGTGTCCGGCGCGTTCTCGTGGAGCAGGTGCTGGCAGAGCGCCCCCATCTGCTCCAGCCGCTGCTGATCCGGGTCCACCAGCACGATCTCCGAGACGTCCAGCAGCCCTGGACGCCCGGCCAGCGCGGTGACCAGTCCGGGCGTGCTGGCGGCTGCGCCTCCCACGATGGTGATCTTCATACGTCCGGGCTCCGGGTGTGGTTGCGGATCGGGTGACTCTGGGCCGGGGGTGTCCGGTCGGACCGCGTGCGGTCGTCGGTGTTCGGCTGGTGGGTGCTCCTTGCTGGGGCGACGGACGTCCTCTTCCGGGGAACGACGGGGGCGAGCCGAGGTGACTCCGGCACCGTCCCGTGCCGCCACGTGTACCGGATGTGCTGCGGTCCCGCACCGTTTCTTCTCGATCGGACTACGAGAACTCGTCCTGTTGAGTTATCCGCCACGCTGCGTGGACGACGTGCCGGCTGGTCCGTGCGGAGCAGCACTCGACGCGGTGAGCAAGAGCTGCTGAAAAGAGAGGTGGAGCATGGTGCCACAGGGCGTAGGACTGCGGCACCCTGAAGGAGTGACCGAAGGAGTGTGCGAGCGCGTCGAGAGCGAGTCGGGACGCGGTGGCGCGCCGCGGTCGGCCTCCGCGGAGCCAGGGCTCGTGCAGGAGACCTCCCAGGAGTCTCTCTCCCGGTTGCTCGGCGGGCGCCGTGCCGCCCTGGACGCCACGCTGCCGCCGGTCGCCTTCGTCGCCGGGTGGCTGCTGGCCGGGCAGTCCGTCGGGATCGGTGCCGCCGCGGCTCTCGTGGTCGGTGCCGTCACGGCGGTGGTGCGGTTGCGCGGGGGCAGCAGGCCCCGGGCCGTGGTGCTCGGTTTCCTCGGGGTCGCGGTGGCTGCGCTGATCGCCCTGCGCACGGGGCGTGCGGCCGACTTCTTCCTGATCCGGGTGGCCTCCAATGCGGCCAGTGCCCTGGCCTGGATGGCCAGCATCGTCGTCCGCTGGCCGTTCCTGGGCGTGATCGTCGGTGCGGTGCTCGGCCAGCGCACCCGGTGGCGTCGCGATCCGGATCTGCTGCGTGCCTACATCCGGGCCAGCTGGGTGTGGGTGGGGCAGTACGTGGTCCGTCTGCTGGTGTTCCTGCCCCTGTGGGTGGCCGATGCCACGGTGGCCCTGGGTGTGGCCCAGGTGGTCCTGAGTTGGCCTCTGCTCACGGTGTGCCTGGCGGTGAGCTGGTGGGTGTTCCGTCGCTCGCTCCCGCCCGACCACCCCGGTCTGCGTCATCCCAGGACACCGACGACCGACACACCGCCACGCCGGGGCTGACTCCGCCCTGTCCCGCTCCCGGTCGGTGCCCGTCGTCCCGACCGTCGGGTCAGCCCGCGGTCAGGCGGGTGTGCAGTGCGGCGGCGGCCGGTTCGTCGAGCAGGTCGAGGGCGGCGAGCCACGCCGCCCCGGCGGCCCCGTCGGTGGCGGTGCGCACCACGTCCTCCCCGTACCGGACGGCCAGCTGCGCGCGCAGGGCAGCGCCCACCGGGTTGTCCGGTGCGGTGAGGCTGCCGATCAGCACCACCGGGGTGCTGCCGCCGCTCGGCCGGGCTGCGGCGACCAGGTCGAGGAGCTGCTCCGCGGCGCGTCGCACGATGTCCCGGGCCACCTCGTCCCCCTCGGCGGCGGTCGTGGTGACCAGCGCGGCGTAGCCGGCCAGGGCGATCGGCTCGGCCCGGTTCACCACGGTGATCAGACGGGACGAGGTGCTCCGGTGGTCCGGCCCCGGCCAGCCGCCCTCCGGTGGCGTGCCCAACGCACGGGTGAGCACCGCCTCGGTGAGCCCGGTCAGCGGGAGCCGGCCCTCCAGGGCACGCAGTGCGGCCCGCACCGCCTCCCGGCCCAACCAGAACCCGCTTCCCTCGTCGCCGAGCAGCCAGCCGTGTCCGCCGACCGTGGCGACCATCCGGTGGTCCTGGATACGCGCGGCGATCGAGCCGGTACCAGCCACCAACGCGGTCCCGGACCGTTCCGCCGCACCGGCGGCGAAGCCGACCTCGCAGTCGCTGGCCACGCGCAGCGGGCACCGCAGCCCGGCCTCGTGCCAGGCCTGCTCGAACAGGGCGCGGACGGCCGGGTCGGTGAGTGTGCTGACCCCGGCCATGCCGAGCATCCCGGCTCGCACCCCGGCCGGGTCGAGGCCGGTCAGCGCCTCCCGCAGGGCCTTGCCCACCTGCGCCGCGGCCTGCTCCGGCGGATGCGAGTTCGGGTTGCCGCCGGACGCCGTTCCACGACCCCGGTGGTTGCCGTCCAGGTCGGCCACCAGTGCTCGGGTGGAGGTGCCTCCGACGTCGAGTCCGACCACGAGAACGTCCGCGCCATGGGTCACGCGGGGGAGTATCGCGTACTTCCTCGGCCGAGCAAGGGCCGCGGAGATTCACCCGTGGAAGGGATGTTTTCGGCAGCGGGCCACCCACTGCTCGTCACACGCTCGCCCTTCGACGGCTGCTCCTGCTGGACTGGCGGCGGTGCGGGGCGGACCCGGTGACGTGGTTGCCGGCTCCGTTCGTACCGATCCGGGAAGGAACCGATCGGAGGGAGGAACACATGCGGTCGACCGCTGCACGGGACGGTGCGGGTCCCCTGCGGATCGGGTCCCTGGCCGTGTCCGCGTCCGGTCGTGTCGGGACCGTCGGCGGCGGGGCGCGGGGTGTGGGTGCTTGCTCGGGGTGGGCCGGGAGGTGCCGATGGGCGCCGGCCGGGACACCACAGTGGACGGTGTGCTCGGCAATCGCACCCGGTGGTGTAGCACTCGCCCGGGTCCCCCGCGTGGAGCAGTCTGCTCCGTTCGGCGTAGCCTGGTACGCGCCCGCCTCATCCCGCCCCCTCGGTGAGGCGGGCGCCTCTTTACCCGGTTTCCCCAGGCCACCGCCGGCCCGTCGTTCCGGGATGCGCCGGGTCCGAGGGAGACGTGGCGGATCACCGTCCGCCGTCCCGGCGGGTGGGACACCGGCCGGCTCAGCGGGTCCTGGTGACCTTGGACAGGCCGCGTGGGCGGTCGGGGTCGAGTCCCCGGGCCAGGGCCAGGTTGAGGGCGAAGCGCTGCACCGGCAGCACCTCCAGGACGGGAGCCACCTCCTCGGCCGTCTCCGGGACGTCCACGTACAGGGTCGCCGGCATCTGGGCCGCGGCCGAGCCGAACGCGCAGATGTCGGCACCCCGTTCGCACACCACGTCCAGCACGTCCCGCATGGCTTTGCCGCCGGCGCCGGTGCTGCAGATCGCGAGCACCCCGGTCTGTTCGTCCACCGCGGCGACCGGTCCGTGCAGCAGGTCGGCCCCGCTGTAGAAGCGGACGGCCAGGTAGCTGGTCTCGGCCAGCTTCAACGCGGCCTCGGCCGCGGTCGCGGAGGAGAAACCACGACCGGTGGTCACCATGCTGGACACGAACCGGAAGCGCTGCACGACCTCGTCCACCGCGTCCACGGAACCGTCCAGAGTGGCCTGGGCGAGTGCGGGCAGCTCGGCGGCGTGCTCGCCCGAGCCACCGCGGACCGCGTCCAGGAGCAGGTACAGCGCCAGCAGCGAGGCGCTGTAGGTCTTGGTGGCCGCGACCGCCCGCTCCGGCCCGGCCCCGATGTCCACCGACAGCTCGGCGGCCTGGTCCAGCGGGGAACCGGGGGTGTTGGTGACCGCGACGGTCAGGGCGCCCTGCTCCCGGGCCGCCTCGGTGACCTCCAGCAGGTCCGGCGACCCGCCGCTCTGGCTGACCGAGATCAGCAGCACGTCGGTCAGGTCGGGACGTGCCCCGTACAGCGTGGCGGTGGACGGTGAGGCCAGTCCGGTGGGCAGTTGCAGCAGCACCTCGGTCAGGTACTTGGCGTACTGGGCCGCGTGGTCGGAGGAGCCACGCGCGGCGAGCAGGACGAACCGGGGACGGCGGCGGGCGATGTGCTCGGCGACCGCCGCGATGTCCGCTCGCCGGTCGAGCAGCCGCTGGAAGACGTGCGGTTGCTCGTCGATCTCCGCGGCCATGTGCCGGCCGGCCGATGGGGCGCTCTGCTCGGACGTGGGGTGCGGTTCGGTCATCGGCTCGTTCTCCGATCCCTCGGGGTTGTGTGGTGTGCGGCCAGCAGCTCCGCCGCGGCGCGGAGCGAGGCGTACGAGCCGCCGTGGGTGTCGATCCGGGCGGTGACTCCGCTGGTGGTCGGCCCCGGAACGCCCGTCTCGACGTGGACGAGGACCGTGTCGGTGCGGGTCAGGGCGCGGGTCAGGTCGAGCACCTCCGGGTGTCGGTGTGCGTCTCGGGTCACCAGGACCACCGGTCGACCCTCGGCCGCCGCGGTGATCCTGTCGGGCGGGACGTCCGGTTCCACTCGGAGTACCCGGGTGTCGGGCAACAGTTCGGCCAGGTGTGGTCCCAGCCCCCAGGGCACCGCCCCCACCGCGATGCTCGGTGGCACCACGACGTCCACCACGAGCGGTGGGGACGGCAACCGTGGCTCGCCGTGCACCCTCAGGGCTCGGCGCGCCGCGGCCAGACCCAGAGCGGGGAGATCGTCGGGGGGTGAGTCGTTCCGCGCCCCGGGCCGGGTGCCCAGGCCCCGGGCTCGGTCAGCCGCCTCGACCAGCCGCTGCTCCGGCAACCTCCCGGAGCGCACCGCCGCGACCAGTGCCTCGACCACCGCGTGCACCACGGACTCGTCGGCCAGCTCACCGCCCAGGCACAGCAGGTCGGCCCCGGCGAGCAGGGCCCGGACCGCGGCCTCGGCCAGACCGGCCCGGTCACCGAGCCGCCCGGCCACTGCACCCATCTCCAGGGCGTCGGTGATCACCGCGCCGGTGAAGCCCAGTTCCCCACGCAGCACGTCCTCCACCGCCCGCCGGTTGAGCGTGGCCGGGTCCGTGCCCCAGTCCGGCACCACCAGGTGGCCGGTCATCACGGCCCGCACCCCGGCCTGCACCGCAGCTCGGAACGGTCGGAGCTCCCCGTCACGGAGCTGGTGCTCGGTGCGCGGCAGCACCGGGAGTGCCAGGTGCGAGTCGGCGGTGGCCGCGCCGTGGCCGGGGAAGTGCTTGGCGCACGCGGCGACCCCCGCTCCCTGTAGGCCGTCGACGAACGCCGCCACCTGCTCGGCGACCGCGTCGGGGTCCGCACCGAACGCGCGGACCCCGATGATCGGGTCGTCGAGGGTGAGGGTGAGGTCGGCACACGGGGCGAGGTCCAGGGTCACCCCGCACGTGGCCAGCCGACGTCCCAGGCCGGCCGCCACCCGTCGGGTGAGCCCGGCGTCACCCACCACCCCCAGGGCCAGGTTGCCGGGCAGTACCGAGCCGGTGGAGACATCCAGCCGGGTGACGTCGCCGCCCTCCTCGTCGATCGCCACGACCACGTCGTCCCGTTCGGCTCGCAACGTGGTGGTCAGCGCGGCGACCTGCTCGTCGTGCACCACGTTCCGTCCGAACAGCACCACCCCGGCCAGGCCGTCGGCCACCTCACGCCGCACCCAGTCAGGTGCGGTGGTGCCGACGAACCCGGGGAGCAGTACGCGCCGGGCGAGCGTCCGCACGTCCTGGTGGTCGTTCACGGCTCACCCCTTCACCGCGCCGGCGGTGACCCCGGCGACCAGGTTGCGTTGCACGACGAGGAAGAACACCAGCACCGGGAGGGTGAACAGCGTCGACGCGGCCATGGTGGCGCCCCAGTCGGTGCCGAAGGCGGTCTGGAACGAGGCCAGCCACAGTGGCAGGGTGTAGTTCTCCTGGTCCCGCATGAGCACCAGGGCGTAGAGGAACTCGTTCCACGCGGTGATGAACCCGTACACCGAGGTGGCCACCAGCCCCGGCCCGAGCAGGGGCAGGGTCACCCGGCGGAACGCCCCCCACCGGCCGCAGCCGTCCACCATGGCGGCCTCCTCCAGCTCCGCCGGGATGCCGTCCACGAAGCCGCGCAACGTCCAGATCGTGAACGGCAGGGTGAAGGCGAAGTAGATCAACACCAGAGAGGGCAGCCGGTTGTGCAGACCGGCGTCCCGCATCATCAGGAACAGCGGGATGAACAGCGCCTCGAGCGGGATGAGCTGGGCCACGAGCACCAGCAGCACGAAGCCCTTGCGACCCCGAAAACGCATCCTGGACAGCGCCAGGGCGGCCAGTAGGCCGGTGACCAGGGCGAACAGCACCGCGGTCAGCGAGACCAGCAGGCTGTTGCGCAGGAAGGTGAGGAAGTTCGGTTCGCTCACCGCGGTCACGTAGTGCTGACCGGTGACCCCCAGCGGGATCAGGTCGTAGTCCCGGGACTGGAGTTGGTCGGTGGGCTTCACCGAGGAGCTGACCATCCAGTAGACGGGGAAGGCGAAGAACACGGACAGGACCAGGCCCAGCGCGGAGAACACCCACCGCCTCACAGCTGCACCTCCTGGGACCGGACGAGCAACCGCAGGTACTGGGCGGTGAGCGCGATCAGCACCAGCATCATCAGCACGCTGATCGCGGCCGCCCCACCGAAGTCGTTGTCCGCGAAGCTCCGTAGGTACTGCAGGATCTGCAGGGTGGTGCTCTGCCCGTCCGGGCCGCCCTGCCGGAACGCCCAGATCTGGGTGAAGATCTTGAAGTCCCACAGCGTGGACAGGAACGTCAGCATCAGCAGCAGGGGCCGCAGGGTCGGCCAGGTGACCGAACGGAAGGTCTGCCACGCGTTGGCCCCGTCGATGCCGGCGGCCTCGTAGAGCTCCCGCGGAATGCCGATCAGTCCGGCGTAGAGGGAGAGCGCCACGAACGGCACCGCCTGCCAGACGATCAGCAGGACGACCACCGCGAGGGTGGAGGTGCCGGTGGCGAACCAGTTGTGCCCGGCGAACGAGTCGAAGCCGAGCAGCACGAGGGTCTTGTTGAGGATGCCGTAGTTCTGGTCGAAGACCCACTGGTAGACGGTGGTGGCCGCGACGATCGGCATCGCCCAGGCCAGCACCATGCAGATCTGCAGTGTGGTCCGCACGACCGGCCCGAGCTGGCGCAGCAGCAACGCGACCAGCAGACCGACGACGATCGTGCCGACCACGCAGGCCGCGGTGAACGCGACGGTGCGCAACGTGGCGGGCCAGAACTCCGGCCGGGACAGTGCCGTGCGGTAGTTGTCCAGTCCGGTCCAGACGAACTCGCCGCGCACGAGCTCGCCGAGACCGAGCTTGCGGAAGCTGGTCAGCAGCATCAGCACCGCCGGCCAGCCGATCAGCCACAGCAGCACCAGGACCGCCGGGGCCAGCAGCAGGTAGGGCAGCGCCTGCTCGCCGAGCGGCCCGCGACGTCGGGTCCTGGTGCTGTCTCCGGTGCGCCGGGCCGGCGGGGTGGAGGTCCCCGCCGGCGCCGTGTGCTGTGTCGTCGTCATGGCTCAGCCGGACAGTGCCTGGTTGATCTTGGCGTTGGCGTCCGCGGCGGCCTGGTCCACGGTCTTCTGGCCGGTCAGCACCGCGGTGAGCATGTCCTTGAGCGGGTTCTGGCCCGATTCGACCGCGGCCCACTTCGGGGTGGCCGGGGTGACCTTGCCGCTCTGCGCCGCCTTGGCCATGGGGCCGGCGACCGGGTCGGACTCCAGTGCACTGATGTCCTTGGAGGTACCGGGTACCGCCTTGCCCTCCCGGGCCAGCATGTCCTGGTACTTCGTGCTGGACAGCAGCTTCAGGTAGTCCTTGGCCAGGTCCTGGTTCCGGCTGCTGACCGGGATGGCCAGGTTGGAGCCGCCCAGGAACACCGGTGCTGTCCTGCCCGGCTCACGGGAGGGGATGGGGAAGGCCGCCGTGACGTTCTCCAGCTCCGGGTTGGCCTTGACCGCGCTGGCCAGCTCCCAGGGCAGGCCGATCATCATGGCGGTGTTGCCCTTGGCGAAGACCTCGTACTGTTGCGGCTTGGCCTCGTCGGTGTCGCGCGGGGCCGTGGTGCCGGAGGCCTCCACCAGCTCGCGGTAGAAGGCGATCCCCGCCTTGGCCTGCGGGGTGTCCAGGGCGGCGCGGTAGGTTCCGCCCTCGGCGACCGCGACGTCCCCACCCTCGTCCCAGATGAACGACAGCAGCACGTACCACGACTGACCGGGCAGGTACAGCGGGTCGAAGTCGGGGTTGTCGGCGTTGGCGGCCTTCAGCTTCTGGATCGCGTCCAGCCACTCGGCCCGGGAGGTCGGGACCTGGGTGATGCCCGCCTTCTCGAACATGTCCTTGCGGTAGATGACCGTGCGGTTGGCCGCGTAGAACGGCATGGCGTACTGCCTGCCGTTCCAGGTGGCCGAGTCCTTCAGGCCGGACAGCCACTGGTCACCGGCGAGCTCGGCGGCCGAGTCGGTCAGGTCGAGCAGCGTGTTCTCGGCGGCGAACTTGGGGGTCTGGGTGTTGCCCAGCTCGATGACGTCCGGAGGGTTGCTGCTGGCCAGGGCGCTGGTCAGCTTCTCCTGGATGCCGTTCCACTGCTGGACCTCGTACTTGACCTTGACGCCGGGGTGGGCGGCCTCGAACTCCGCGTGCAGGGCGTCGGTGACCGAGGTGGGGGCGGAGCCGTCCATCAGCCACACGGTCAGGGTGCGTTCCCCGTCCTGGGAACCGCCGTCGGAGGTGCCCCCGCCACCGCCGAGGCCGCATGCGCCGGCGGCCAGTGCCAGCGCGGCCAGCGTCGCCGACAACATCGATAACTTCGTTACGTGCTTCACTGTGTGCCGCCTTTCCTCCGCTGTGGTCCCGTCCTCGGGGGCTCCCGCGGTCGGGTACCGGAGCGTGGAGTGGTTTAGACCAATGTCCAGTAGGGTTGTGCGCACGGCGGCACGGCGTCAAGGCCGTTGTGAAGACGTTGCAAAGACGTCGGGGTCGGGGCTCGGTCGCCGACTGGCACCCTGGGAGGGTGAACGGCCAGTAGGGGGCCCTGCCGGCGCCCTCGGCACGTTGTGAGGAGCCGCGGTGCACAAGCGCGAGGAGGACGCCATGGTGGACACCGCGTCGGGCGCCGGGGACAACCCTGCCCCCCGGGCTCGGGCTGCGCGGGAACCCAAGTACTGGGTGCTCAAGCAGCACCTGCTCGACCTGCTCCGCACGCTACCGCCGGGTTCGCCCATCCCCACCGAACGGGCCCTGGCCACCCAGTTCGACGTCTCGCGCACCACGGTGCGTCAGGCGTTGGCCGAGCTCACCGTGGAGGGGCGGCTGCACCGGGTGCAGGGCAAGGGCACCTTCGCCGCCGAGCCCAAGGTCGCCTGGCGGCTCCAGCTCAGCTCCTACACCGAGGACATGCGGGCGCAGGGGCGGCAGCCGGCCTCCCGGTTGCTCGAACTGGACGAGCAGCCGGCCGACGCCGAGCTTGCCCGTCTGCTGGACATCCGCCCCGGCGCGAAGGTGCTGCGGTTGCGCCGGTTGCGGCTGGCCGACTCCGAGCCGATGGCGATCGAGACCACCCATCTGGCCCTGGGGCGGTTCCGCGGGTTGCGTCGGTACATCGAACCGGGCGGATCGCTGTACCAGGTGTTGCGGGAGCGTTTCGGGGTCGAGTTCGGACACGCCGAGGAAACCATCGAGACCGCGCTGGCCAGCCCGGAGGAGGCCGAGTTGCTCGGTGCCGACGTCGGGCTGCCGATGTTGCTGCTGTCCCGGCACTCCTTCGACCGGGACGGGCGGCCGGTCGAGTGGGTGCGCTCGATCTACCGGGGTGACCGCTACAAGTTCGTGGCCACGCTGAACCCGCCGTCCCCGGGCTCCTCCTGAGGTGTTCCCCGTGCCGGGTCGGGTTCGACCCGGCGCCATGGCGGTCGCGGTGTCGATGCGACGCGGGACGTGGCGTGACCGTTCCTCCGCTGCTCGTCGGCCCCGGTACTCCCGTCCGGCTGTGTGGTTGGTCACGTCACCGTGTGCGGGCGAGGGGACTGAGAGACCCTCGACATTGTCCGTTACACAATCTTTTCGTTTTCGTGATCAAACGGGAGTCATGGCGGAGGAGCAGGGGCGGCAGTCGTCGGGATCGCTCGGGCCGGAGTGGAACACGGAGCGGCCTCGGCAACGGGATCGGACGCACGGCCCGAAGGAAGGACCCGTTCGATACCGGGGGGTGCTGGGGGACCCCGTCCGACCGGGGCAACCGGGGTCGGCCGGGCGGCAGCCGGATCGCCGGCCGGGGAATCCGGCGGTCCCGTCGTGGGCGGCTCCCACTCCGGAGGGGGATCCCGGTCGCCGACCGGACGGGACACCGGCGGGTGATCCCGAGACGCTGGTCCTGTCGGGCGCGGACACCTCGGGAGCGGAACCGGAGGACGCGGGGGACACGGGGCCTGCGGCAGCCCCGGGTGAGGACGCCGAGGAGAAGTCCACGGACGAACTGGGTGTCAGCGTGACCCAGGTGGCCGCGGGGGCGCTCGCCGCGGTCACCGCCGCGGCGCTCGGTTCCACGCTGGGCGTGGCCGGAACCGTCGTCGGCGCTGCCGTGGCCAGTGTGGTGACCACCGTGGGCAGTGCCGTCTACCGGCGTTCCCTGGAACGCACCCAGGAACGACTGCGGGCCCGGGTGATCGGTGGTCGGGGTGGTTCGGAGTCGGACGAGGCCCCGGAGCGGAAGCCGGACGCCCGTGACGGCGTGAACGACGACCCCGAGGCCACCGTCCTGCTCGGTCCCCTCGGTTCCGTCGCGCCGCGCGGGAAGCCCACTTCGACCGGGAGAGGTGCGCTGCGCACACGGTGGCCGGTGCTGCTGGGGGCGAGCGTGGTGGTGTTCGTGGTGGGCATGCTCCTGGTCACCGGCGTCGAGCTGATCCGGGGCGCACCCCTGGCGGGCGGTTCCGGAGGCAGCTCCGTCGGCCACCTGTTCGGAGGGAACGGGTCGCAGGACCCTGGCGGTGAGGAGCGGTCCGGGGTGCCGCAGCCCTCGAACACCGGCCGGACCTCCGCGCCGAGCGCGCCGACCACGGGAACGGAGCCGGAGACGTCGGGCACCCGGGCCCCGGAAACCTCGGGTGCGGGCCGCACCGCGGAGGGCACCACGGCCCCGGAACCCGGGCCCACCACGGGTCGCCTCGCTCCGGCCACGCCCGTCGTGCCGTCTCCGGACGCCGACTCCGGCCCGGCCCGCACCACGGGGCCGGGTGGTGGCGGATCGGTGCCCGAGGACGGTTCGACCGGCTGACCGCGATTCCCGGGCAACCTCCCCCGGTATCCACCACGTCCTCACCAGGGAACGGGTCTCACGTCTCCATCGGCGCACCGGCGGGGTCGTCGGCGCTTCCCGAGGTCGAATGACGCAGCGTCATGTCCCGGTATTCGGGACGTGACGGATTTCTGTGTACTTGATCACGGGGTGCGCCGTTCGGGTTAATACGAACGAAGGGGCCCGTTCGGATGTGCACACTGCCCCGGCCGAGGCAGAAGAAAATCGGCGTTCAGCCCAAAGGGTATTACCTATCGCCATAACACCTGGCTTCCGTTACTCCTTGTGGGGCTGGATTTCGTGATGTGTGACACCCATTGCCCCAATTGGCGGATTTCCGTCACAGTCACGGCTCCATAACGTCCCCCGCGGAGAAACGGTTCCCGAGGGAGGCGGTCGGAAGGAACCGGAGCGACGACCCCGCCCACCGGACACGGTTCCGGCGGCGGATCGAGCCCGGCTTCCCCTCCGGTGGCTCCCCGGGAGGCGTTTCGCAGCCGCGGACGCCCTGCACGTTCGCGGAACCCTGCACCACAACGCGAGGGAGTGAACTCATGAAGCCGAAGAAGGCGGCTCGGATGCTCGGCGCAGCGCTGCTGGCAGCCGGCGCGGCGGCCAGCTTCTCGCCTGCGACCGCCGGCGCGGCTCCCGATGTCGCGTCGCCGGAGATGTTCGCCGCGATGCAGCGTGACCTGGGCCTGACCGCCGAGCAGGCCACCGCCCGGTTGGCTCAGGAGAAGGTCGCCAACGAGGCCGAGAAGTCCCTGCGCGGCACGCTCGGCGCGGCTTTCGGTGGCGCTCACTTCGACGCCGCCAAGGGCAAGCTCGTCGTGGGTATCACCGACCTGTCGGTGGCTGACAAGGTCCGCAAGGCGGGCGCCGAGCCGAAGCTGGTCAGCCGGAGCGAGGCCCAGCTCGACTCGATCAAGTCCAAGCTCGACAGCGTGACCAGCGTCCCGGCCGGCGTCACCGGTTCCTACGTGGACGTGACCACCAACAGCATCGTGATCACCGTCCGTCCGGGCGCCACCGAGGCCGGCAAGGCCCTCGCCGCGGCCGCCGGCAAGGACGTGAACGCGGTGCGCGTGGTCGAGTCCGACGAGAACCCGCAGACCTTCTACGACCTGCGTGGCGGTGACGCCATCTACATGGGTGGCGGCCGCTGCTCCCTGGGCTTCGCCGTGACCACGGGCTACGTGACCGCGGGCCACTGCGGCACCACGGGCACCAGAGTCAGCGGCTACAACGGTGTCGCTCAGGGCACCTTCGCCGGCTCGTCGTTCCCGGGCAACGACTACGCCTACGTCCGCACCAACTCGAACTGGACCCCGCGTCCGTGGGTGAACCGCTACAACGGCAGCAACGTCGTGGTGCGCGGCTCCACCGAGGCCGCGGTCGGTGCCTCCGTCTGCCGTTCCGGCTCCACCACGGGCTGGCACTGCGGCACCATCCAGGCCAAGAACCAGACCGTGTACTACTCGCAGGGTGCGGTCAGCGGCCTGACCCGCACCACCGTGTGCGCCGAGCCGGGTGACTCCGGTGGCTCCTACATCAGCGGCTCGCAGGCCCAGGGCGTGACCTCCGGTGGCTCCGGCAACTGCACCTACGGCGGCACGACCTACTTCCAGCCGGTCAACGAGATCCTCAACGCCTACGGCCTGACCCTGGTCCGTGGCTGATCGGAGACCGATCATCACCGGGCAGTGATGCCCCTCGGGTGCGCGGTCGTCCCCTGCCGGCCGCGCACCCGCGCATGTCCGGGCGGCTGCGCGGATCAGCCGCGCAGCCGCCGGGCGAACGCCTCCGCCGCCGCCCGCGGGTCGTCGGCCTCGGTGATCGCCCGCACCACCACCACACGTTCCGCCCCGGCGGCCAGCACCTCGTCCAGCCGCGTCAGGTCGATACCGCCGATGGCGAACCACGGCCGGCCGTGCCCGAGGGAGCGGGCCCGCTCGGCGGCGTGCCGCACCAGACCCAGCCCCGGCGCCGGTCGACCCGGCTTGGTCGGGGTCGGCCAGCACGGTCCGGTGCAGAAGTAGTCCACCCCGGGTTCCACCGCCGCCGCGTCGGCCTGCTCGGGATCGTGCGTCGAACGCCCGATCACCACCTCGTCGCCCACCACGCGCCGCGCCCAGGACACCGGCAGGTCGTCCTGTCCCAGGTGGAGCACGTCAGCACCCGCGGCCAGCGCCACGTCGGCCCGGTCGTTCACCGCCAGCAGCGCCCCGTGCCGGGCGCACGCCTCGGCCAGCACCTCCAGCGCCGCCAACTCCTGCCTGGCCTCCAACGGGCCGTCGGGCCCCTTGTCCCGCAGCTGTACCACGTCCACCCCGCCGGCCAGGGCGGCGTCGACGAACTCGGCCAGGTCACCCCGGTCACGCCGGGCGTCCGTGCACAGGTACAGCCGTGCCGAGGCCAGACGCTCCCTGATCTGTTCACCACTCAGTCCGGGCACGGCTCGACCCTACGTCCCGCGCCGGTTACCGTGGACCACGGTCCGCACGGGAGTCCGGAGGTACCGGGCTGAGAGGGGGTCTGCCGACCCCGACCGTCGAACCTGATCCGGGTCATGCCGGCGCAGGGAGCGTGATGAGAACGGTGTCCGGGAACAGTCGGGTCGTCGTGGTCGGCGGCGGTGTCGTCGGCCTGTCCGTGGCATGGCGCCTGTCCGGTGCCGGATACGACGTCGTCGTGGTGGACCAGGCGGCGGACACCGGTGGTTCCCGGGTGGCGGGCGGGATGCTGGCCCCGATCGCCGAGGCCTGGCCGGGCGAGGAGGAGCTGCTGGAGCTCGGTTCGGTCTCGTTGGCGGCCTGGCCGGAGTTCGCCGAGGAGCTCACCGAGGCGTCCGGGACGGATCCGGGACTGCGTCCGGACGGCACCCTCGTGGTCGGGACGAACCGGGCCGACGTCGAACAGCTCGACGCACTCGCCGCCTACCTGGCGGAACGTGGGCGGCAGGTGGAACGGCTCACCGGACGTCGGCTCCGCCGCATCGAACCCGGTCTGGGACCCGAGGTGCTGGGCGGCCTGTCGGTGCCGGGGGACCTGGCGGTGGACAACCGCAGGCTCCTGGCGGCCCTGCGCCGGGCCGGGGCACACGCCCGCGTGCGCTTCGTGACGGACCGGGTGACCCGGCTCGCGCCCGGCACGGTGCACCTGTCCGACGGCCGGACCGTGCCCTGTGACGTCGTGGTGATCGCCGCCGGCGCCTGGAGCGGGGAGCTGCATCCCGCGCTGCGCGGGGCGGTGCGGCCGGTCAAGGGCGAGATCCTGCGGCTGCGGGCACGGCGCACCACCCTGCCGCCACCGCTGCGCACGGTGCGGGCGCTGGTGGAGGGCCGCCCGGTGTACCTGGTGCCGCGGGACGCGGGTGGACTGGTGGTGGGCGCCACCCAGTACGAGGCCGGGTTCGACGCCGACGTCACCGTCGGCGGGGTGCGGGACCTGCTGCGCGACGCGGAGCGGGTCCTGCCCGGGATCGCCGAGTACGCGCTCGTGGAGTGTGGGGTGGGGTTCCGGGCCGGCAGCCCGGACAACCTGCCCCTGTTGGGCTGGCTGGAGCCGGGAGTGCTCGTCGCCACCGGTCATCACCGCAACGGACTGCTGCTCGCCCCGGTCACCGCGGACACCGTGCTGGCCCTGGTGCGCGGAACCGAGCCACCGGCGCCCGCCCGGGCCGCCGACCCCGCCCGGCTGCGGGCGGGTGGCGTGGCGGCGAGCACCGGTGTCGCAGGGGAGGAAAACGGATGAGGGTCGTGGTCAACGGCAAGGAGACCGACTTCGGGGAGGGCGCCACCGTGGCGGACGTGCTGACCGCGCTAGGAGCCCCGGACAGCGGGGTCGCGGTGGCCCTGGACGGCGACGTGGTGATGCGCTCCGCGTGGACCACCACACCGTTGCGGGACGGTGCGGTGGTCGAGGTGCTCACCGCGGTGCAGGGCGGGTGACATGGGCGACGACGTGCTGGTCATCGCGGGTCGGGAGTTCCGGTCCCGCCTGATCATGGGAACCGGGGGAGCGGCGAACCTGGCGGTGCTGGAGCGGGCGCTGCTCGCCTCCGGCACCGAGCTGACCACGGTCGCCATGCGGCGGATGGACGCGGAGAACGGCACCGGGGTGCTGGACCTGCTGCGCCGGTTGGGTGTCGAGCCGTTGCCGAACACGGCGGGATGCCGCACGGCCGCCGAGGCGGTGCTGACCGCGCGGTTGGCCCGGGAGGCTCTGGGCACACACTGGGTGAAGCTGGAGGTGGTCGCCGACGAGCGCACCCTGCTGCCCGAGCCGGTGGAACTGCTGGACGCGGCCGAGCAGCTCGTCGCCGACGGTTTCGTGGTGTTGCCCTACACCAACGACGACCCGGTGCTGGCCCGGCGGCTGCAGGACGTGGGGTGTGCGGCGGTGATGCCGTTGGGTGCCCCCATCGGCACCGGGTTGGGCATCCGCAACCCGCACAACATCGAGATGATCGTGGCCCAGGCGTCGGTGCCGGTGGTGCTGGACGCCGGGATCGGCACCGCCTCGGACGCCGCCCTGGCCATGGAGCTGGGCTGCGACGCGGTACTGCTGGCGACCGCGGTCACCCGGGCCCAGCACCCGGAACGGATGGCTGCCGCGATGCGTGCGGCGGTGGAGGCCGGCCGGCTGGCCCGGCTCGCCGGGCGCATCCCCCGACGTTTCTGGGCGCAGGCGTCCAGTCCCGGTTTCGGGAGTTGAACGTCCTGCGCCCTCCGGTGTCCGGGCCCGGGTCGGTCAGCTCATCTGGTCCACCCGGGACAGGGCCTGGCGTGCGGTGATCGCGTGTCCGGTGATGGCGGCGGCGCTCAGCGCCGCCGGCCACGGGGTGTCCCGCAGGGCGGTGAGCTGGGCGGCCAGTGTGTCGAACTGCCGCTGGGCGTGCGGTGCCGGGCCGAGCGCGGCGTGGGCGGTGCGGGCCGCGGTCACCACGGCCGCCGGCAGGGTGCCGTTCGTGGCCACGCCCGCGCCCAGCGCCGCCCGACCCAGTTCCTGGCGCAGCAGGTCCAGGGAGGTGGCGGCCTCCCGGGCCGTGGCCAGCAGCTCCTCCGGCTCGTCGCTGCGCTCCAGCCCTTCCAACAGGTCCTGGGTGTGGCGGGTGGCGGCCGCGTAGGCCGAGCGGATCCCGGCGGTGACGTCCGCGGAGGGGGCGGCCAGGGTGGCGGCCAGGCCGCGCACCGAGTCGGCGGTGGACCGCACCCGCTGTGCCAGGTCGGTGCTCGGTGTGGGGACCAGCAGGTAGGCGATGGCCAACGCGATGCTGGCGCCGATCGCGCTGGCGGTGACGTACCCCAGTGCCACCGGGACCGGCGGGGCGTCGTGCCCGACCTCCCGCAGGACCACCACCAGGCCCACCAGGGCCGTGGTGAACAGCGGGAAGTGCCGCTGTTCCAGGGGGAAGGCCACCACGAACCCGGTCAGGACCAGCGGGACCAGCACCACGGCGGGCACGAGCGTGGCGAGCAGTGCCGCGACACCGGCGACGAGCACCACCAGACCGGTGCGTTGCACCGCCTGGGAGGACGTGCCCTGCACCGCCGGCTGCAGGACCGCGAACAGCGCCGGTACCAGCACCGCGGCGTAGCTCAGGTCGAAGAACGCGCTCCAGATCGCCACCGTGGTCGCGGCCACCAGTGCGGCGACCGCCGCGCGTACCGCGTGGCGCAGCAGCCCCGAGCGGGGGGAGAGCTGGGCCCGCAGGTCCTCGGCGAGTGGGGTCCGCCCGAGCGGGGGCACGCCGTTCGACGTGGCGGCTCCGCTCCGGACGCCGGTGTTCCCGGAGAGGGCACGCTGTCCGTCCTGCACCGCGTTCCGTGCCCGGTGCAGCCCGGCCCCGAGCGCGTCGAACAGGTCCAGCACCTCGGTGGGGGTCTGGGTGGCGCGCAACAGGTCCAGTTGCTCGGTGTAGCGGTCCAGGGAGGGTGCCGGTGCGGAGGCGGGCGTGCGCACCGCCGCGGCGAGCTGCCCGGCCACCCGGTCCGCCTCGCGCAGCACCACCCGGACCCGCGCGGCGGCCACCTCGGGCATCCGGTCGATCAGCTCGACCAGCCGGGTACGGGCGCTCCGGATCAGGGCGGCCGCGGCCAACACCTCACCGAGCCAGGTCGGGGAGCCGTCGGCCCGCCACACCTCCTCGGCCTCGGTGAGCACCCACGGTTCGTGCCGGGTGAGTGTGGCGGCCACCGAGCCACGGGTGGACGCCGAGGGGTCGGAGCGGGCGACCACGGTACGCAACACCACGGCGAAGAGCACACCGGCCACGGCGGCCACGACCAGCCGGTTGAACTCGGCGCCCTCGCCCACGCCGGAGGAGACCACCAGGACCGTGGCCGTGAGCAGGGAGCGTCCGGCCAGTGCACGGCGCCAGTCCAGCACCGGGAGCAGTGCCGTGGCGAACACCGCGGCCACCACCACCGGGATCTCCAGCACCGGGACACGGCCCACGAGCGGCCCCACCGCCAGGACCGTGGCCAGCAGCGGACCGCACCAGGTCATCAGCCGCAGGTCGGCGGCCAGCGGTCCGGTCACTCCCGCGTGCAGGCCGAACAGGGCACCCAGTGCGGCGACGGCCGCGACCGTCGCCGATCCCAGGGCAACCCCGACCGCGGTGAGCACCGCCGCACCTCCCAGGACCGCGACGAGCCACCAGACCAGCCAGGAACGATGAGATCTCCCCACCCTTCCACCCATACCAACCTATTCGGGTGAACAGCAGGGAATGTTGCCCCATGGGACGCCGGGGGCCGCGTGGTGGGCCGGGCGCACCCGGAGCGGGGTGCTCCCCGGGTGCGCCCGGCATGCCGTGCGGCGTGGTCAGCGCCCGGGTTCCGGGGTGAGTCGCCAGAAACCGGACACCGGACCCACACCCGCGCCCAGCGGGTAGGCGTCCCGCACCGCCGACACGACGTACCTCTTGCCGAACCGCACCGCGTCCGGAACGGACGCCCCGTAGGCCAGCGCCGAGGTGATCGCCGAGGCGAGGGTGTCCCCGCCGCCGTGCGTGTGCGGCGTGGTGAAACGGGGGCCGGGCAGCTCGATGCGGACCTCGCCGTCGTCGGTGATCCCGTGGAGCAGGTCGACGCACTCCAGGTCCTCGACCAGGTGTCCGGCCTTGATCAGCACCCACTGCGGTCCCAGCTCGTGCACCGCCCTGGCGGCCTCCAGCAGCCCGGCGCGGTCCCGTACGTCCACCCCGGTCAGCAGCCGGACCTCGTCCAGGTTCGGGGTGACCAGGGTGGCCTGGGCCAGCAACTCGCGCAGCGCGTCGAGGGCGTCGTCGCGCAGCAGCGGATCGCCGTGCATGGACGCGGCCACCGGGTCGACGACGAACGGCACCGTCCCGTCCCGGCCGATGCCCAGGCGCCGACAGGTCTCGCCCACCGCCCGGATGATCTCGGCGGAGGCGAGCATGCCGGTCTTGACCGCCTGCACCCCGATGTCGGTGACCACCGCCTCGATCTGGCCCACCACGGTGTCCACCGGGATCTCGTGGTAGCTGGCCACCCCCGTCGAGTTCTGCACGGTGACCGCGGTGAGGGCGGTCGTCCCGTGCACCCCGCAGGCGAAGAAGGTGCGCAGGTCGGCCTGGAGACCGGCGCCACCGCCGGAGTCGGAGCCGGCGATGGTGAGCACGCGGGGCGGGGTGCGGCCGGCCTCGGGAACCGTGAAGATCATGCGTCCACCACCGGAAGGTGGATGTGGCCGCCGCGCCGGGTGAACTCGACCGCTTTCTCCCGCATGCCGGCCTCGATCGCCTCCGCGTCGGACAGCCCCCGCTCCTCGGCGTACCGGCGCACGTCCTGGGTGATCTTCATGGAGCAGAACTTCGGTCCGCACATCGAGCAGAAGTGCGCGGTCTTGGCCGCCTCGGCGGGCAGTGTCTCGTCGTGGTAGGCGCGTGCGG
The DNA here is from genome assembly GCA_036562635.1 of Pseudonocardiaceae bacterium. GTDB lineage: Bacteria > Actinomycetota > Actinomycetes > Mycobacteriales > Pseudonocardiaceae > DATCJU01. The sequence continues at coordinate 11,848 of DATCJU010000077.1, read as the reverse complement.
TGTCCGGGTCCAGCGACAGGTTGAACTGGTCGACCCAGCGGAACTCGAACCGGGCCCGGGACAGCGCATCGTCCCACTCCTGGGCCCGGGGATGCCCCTTGGCGAGGTCCGCGGCGTGGGCGGCGATCCGGTAGGTGATCACCCCGGTCTTGACGTCGTCCCGGTCGGGCAGGCCCAGGTGCTCCTTGGGCGTGACGTAGCAGAGCATCGCGGTGCCGTGCCAGGCAATCTGTGCCGCGCCGATCGCCGAGGTGATGTGGTCGTAGGCGGGCGCGATGTCGGTGGCCAGGGGGCCGAGGGTGTAGAACGGCGCCTCACCGCACCACTCCTCCTCCAGCCGCACGTTCTCCGCGATCTTGTGCATGGGCACGTGGCCGGGCCCCTCGACCATCACCTGCACGTCGTTGGCGCGGGCGATGCGGGTCAGCTCGCCCAGGGTGTGCAGCTCGGCGAACTGGGCCTCGTCGTTGGCGTCCGCGATGGAGCCGGGGCGCAGCCCGTCGCCGAGGGAGATCGTCACGTCGTAACCGCGCAGGATGCGGCAGAGCTCCTCGAAGTGCGTGTAGAGGAAGTTCTCCTCGTGGTGCGCCAGGCACCACGCGGCCATGATCGAACCGCCCCGGGAGACGATGCCGGTGACCCGGCGGGCGGTGAGCGGGACGTAGCGCAGCAGCACACCGGCGTGCACCGTCATGTAGTCCACGCCCTGTTCGCACTGCTCGACGACCGTGTCCCGGTAGACCTCCCAGGACAGCTTGGCCGGATCACCGCCGACCCGTTCCAGCGCCTGGTAGATCGGGACGGTTCCGATCGGCACCGGCGCGTTGCGCAGGATCCACTCCCGGGTCTCGTGGATCCGCTTGCCGGTGGACAGGTCCATCACGGTGTCCGCGCCCCAGCGGGTCGCCCACACCATCTTGTCCACCTCCTCCTCGACGGAGGAGGACACCGCGGAGTTGCCGATGTTGGCGTTCACCTTCACCCGGAACCGCTTGCCGATGACCATCGGTTCGGTCTCCGGATGGCACCGGTTGGCGGGGATGACCGCCCGCCCGGCCGCCACCTCCTGGCGGACGAGCTCGGGGTCCGTGCCCTCCCGCAGGGCACAGAACTCCATCTCCTCGGTGACGATCCCGGCCTTGGCGTACGCGAGCTGGGTCACCGCACCGTCGATCGGCGCGCGCCCGGCGATCCAGCTCTCCCGGAGCCGAGGCAGTCCCCGACGGACGTCGATCGGGGCCTCGGGGTCGGTGTACGGACCGGAGGTGTCGTAGAGGTCGACGTGCTCGCCGTTGGTCAGCTCCACCCTGCGGAAGGGGACCCGCAGTCCTCGGGCCGTCTCGCGGTACACCTTGCGGCTACCGGTGATGGGGCCGGTGGTGACGGTGGGCTGAACGGAACGGTCGGCAAGAGCCGTCATCGGTGATGTCCTCCCTACGCCGGCATTACCCGGTCAGGTTCCGGCGGTCGGCGGCACCGGGTCGTCGTACGCGACCCCAGCCGCCCTCTCAGCCCGCTTCGGCGCGAGCTCCCGCGTGTGCAGTTGTCCGTTCGGGATGCGCGATCCCGCGGGGAGGCTAACGAGTCACCTGTCGTTTGACCAGACCGCCGGGGACCGGGGAGGGACAGGTCACCGTGAGGTGAGGGCCACCTGGATCCCCAACGCGATCAGCACGGAGCCGGACACCTGCTCCAGTCGCCGACGCACCCGGGCCCGGCGGATCCACCGGCCCAGGCGGTGCAGCGTGGCCGCGATCACCAGGTACCAGAGGGTGTCGACCAGCACCCACACCCCGGCGATCAGCAGCAGCCCGGTCTGCGGGGACAGCTCGGACGGGACGAACTGGGGCAGGAAGGAGAGGGCGAACACCCCCAGCTTGGGGTTGGTGGCGTTGGTCAGCAACCCCATGCGGAAGGCCCGGTGGGGCCGGTCCACCTCCACCGGTGTCGTGCCGACCGTCTCCGTGGTGGTGTCGCTGGTCGACTGCGCCCGGACGGAGGCCCGCACGGACCGGAGTGTCTGGACGCCGAACCAGATCAGCACCCCGGCACCGATCAGCCGCAGCACGTCGTAGGCCATCCGGGACGCCACCAGTACCGCGGACAGCCCGAACACCGCGGCCACCGCCCACATCAGCACACCGGCCTCGATACCGGCGACGGTGGCCAGCACGGTGCGCCGGCTGCCCCGCACCGACTGGCGCAGCAGCAGCACCGTCGCCGGGCCGGGGGACATGGCGATCAGGAACGACGCCGCCACGAACGCGAGCAGACCGGTGAGCACCACACCAGCGTGCTCCGGGCCTCCCCGGGTGCGTACCTGGTTTTTCCCGTGTCCGGCCCGGTGACCGGGCCGGACACGGGCACGTGGTGGGCGAGGGTGTCCGCGGCGGCTACCGGGCCTCGGTGAGCTCACTGGGGACCGCGATCACGTCCACCATGGCGCCGTTGCGCAGCACCGTGATCGGCAGCGGTACCCCGATGGCGTCGGCGAAGAGCTGACGCTGGATGCCCTGGGCGTCCGCCACGGGCTGACGGCCGACGGTGAGCACCAGGTCGCCCCGGCGCAGGCCGGCGCGGTCCGCCGGTCCACCCGCGACCACGTCCACCAGTCGCACCGCGGTCCGCTGCCCGGTGCGCACGGCCACGTCGACCGGCAGCGGCGCCGGGACACCGACCACGCCCAGGTAGGCCCGGCGCACGCGGCCCTCGGACAGCAGTGTGTTGATGATCAGCCGGGTGGTGGAGTTCATCGGGACCGCCAGGCCCAGCCCGATCCCGGCGACCGCGGTGCTGATCCCCACCACACGTCCGCTGGCGTCGGCGAGCGCCCCACCGGAGTTGCCCGGGTTGAGCGCCGCGTCCGTCTGGATCACGTCCTCGATCACCCGGATCGTCCGGCCGTTGCGCACCGGCAGGGCCCGGCCCAGGGCGCTGACCACCCCGGCGGTGACCGAGCCGGCCAGGCCGAGCGGACTGCCCACGGCCACCACGAGCTGGCCCACGACCAGCTTGTCCGCGTCGCCCAGCTCGACGGCCAGGGGCGCGTCGCCGCGGCTGCGCAGCACGGCCAGGTCGGACAGCGGGTCGGAGCCGATCACGTCGAACCGGGTCTCCGAACCGTCGGCGAACGTGACGATCCCGCTGCCGGCCCGGTCGACCACGTGCGCGTTGGTGAGCAGGAAGCCGTCGTTGGTGAACACGACGGCCGAACCGCCGCCGTGACCGAGCTGCACGCTCGCCACGTGGGGGGTGACCGCGGCGGCCACCGAGCTCACCGTGCGCGAGTAGGCGTCCAGGGCGGAGTCCGAGGCGGCCCGTGCGGCGTCGGCCGGGCCCGGGTGTGCGGCCGCCTCGCCGGAGCGGGTCTCGTTCTCGGCGTCGGAGAAGTCCGGGTAGTCGGGAATCTCGGGAATGTCGGGGCCGTCACCGCGCACCGCGACCACCGCCTCGTCGGAAGGGTTGCTTACAACGTTGCAGCTGTTTCAAGGACGGAGGGGTGGCGGGCATTCCGGCTGGTCGTTCGCCTCCAGCGGACACGGCTCGGAGCGGTCCGTCGCGGCGCCGGCGGACCGGAACACCGACGTCTCCGGCTCCCCGTTGCCCGACGGGGAGCCGGAGGGCGGTGCGGCCGTGCGCGGGGAGCGGAACGGACGGGACCGAGGCGGTACCACCGGACCGGGTCCGGCGGCCCACAGGGGCCGTCACCGGGTGCCGGCCGAACGGGTCACCGGCAGGCGCACCGTCTCTGACCTGCGATCACGAGGAGGTCCGGGGCGGCAGCGGCGGCTGGGAAGTGTCGGGACCCGGTGGCACGCTGGTCCCATGGACAGCAGGGTTCCCATGGACAGCAGGGTTCAGTCGTCGGCGAACGGGTCGCCCTCCACGGCGGGGTCCCAGGACAGGCCGGGCTTGCCCCAGCCGTTCCGCTTCAGCATCCGCTTCGCCTCCCGGGCGTGTCGCCCGACGAGACGGTCCAGGTACAGGTAGCCGTCGAGATGGTCGGTCTCGTGCTGCAGGCAGCGGGCGAAGAACCCGGTGCCCTCCACCGTGATGGGCTTGCCGTTCTCGTCGAATCCGGTGACCCGGGCCCATGCGGCCCGACCGGTGGGGAAAGCCTCGCCCGGAACGGACAGGCAGCCCTCCCAGTCGTCGTCGGGGTCGGGCATGCCCAGGGGTACCTCGGAGGTCTCCAGGACCGGGTTGCACACCACACCCCGGTACTGGTTCCCCTCGTCGTCCGGGCAGTCGTAGACGAAGAGGCGCAGGTCCACGCCGATCTGGTTGGCTGCCAGGCCCACGCCGTTGGCGGCGGCCATCGTCTCGAACATGTCGGCGACGAGCGTGCGCAGCTCGTCGTCGAACTTCTCCACCGGCCGGGTGGGCTGGTGGAGCACGGGATCACCGACGATCCGAATGGGGTGCACGGCCATGGCAGATGACCCTAGTCGGGACCGGTCCGAGCAGCCCCGGGGGAGTTCCGACACCACCCCTGGTACGGGGGGCAATTCCCCGGCCGGGACGCCTGATGCGTGTTCTAATGAACCACCACGGAACGAGATCGACACGTGGTGCCGCAAGGACGACGCCGGAACCGTGAGGGCGAGGAACCAGATGGATGCCGCAGAGGCCCTGGTACCCGATCAGGAACCGGAGGACGGCCTGACCCGTCTCGAGCAGGAGATCCTGGCCTTCGAGCGTCAGTGGTGGAAGTACCCCGGCGCCAAGGAGCAGGCGATCCGTGAGCTCTTCGACATGTCGGCCACCCGGTACTACCAGGTGCTGAACGGCATCATCGACAAGCCCGAGGCGATGCGGGCGGACCCCATGCTGGTCAAGCGGTTGCAGCGGATGCGGGCGGCGCGGCAGCGGGCGCGTGTCGCCCGGCGGCTCGGTATCGACCCCCACTGAATTAGGCCTCAGGGAGGATCGTGGACCCGTCCAGCTCGGCCCGCCCGTTGCGGGTGGCGGGCCTGGCCCTGCTCGGTGTGGCCGCAGCGGCGCTCGTCGCCGGGACGGTCTCGCTCATCGGTGGCGAGGCCGGACCCGAGGACGGAGGGCAGGCGGCGCCCCCAGTGAACACCACCACCGTCACCGGCCCGGGAACCGAACCCGGGGCGCCTCCCGGTTCGACGCAACCGGAACAGCCCGCCCCGACCGGCCCGGAGGGCACGCCCGACACCTCCGGGGAGTCGCCGACCGCACCTCCCGGCGCCGTCACCGACCAGCCGGGCACCGGCCAGCCGGGGCAGCCCGTGAGCACCGGCGAGTACACCCCGCCCGCCGGGCAGGGCTCCGGGACGGTGCGGCCGAGTGTCCGGGTCTACAACAACGGCACCATCACCGGCCTGGCCAGCCGAGCCGCCGAGGAACTGCGCAGTGCCGGCTGGCAGGTGGACGAGGTGGGCAACTACTCGGCGGGACGCATCCCGACGAGCACGGTCTACTACCGGCCGGGCACCGAGGAACAGGCGGCGGCCGAGGAGCTGGGCCAGCTGTTCCACCTCCGGACGGCGCCACGGTTCGAGGGGATCGCCGGGGCCAGCCCGGGCCTCATCGTGATCATCACCAACGACTACCGCGGCCCCGGGAGCAAGTAGCGTCGCAGACCACCCGTCGCGGGCGTCCGGCCGGCACCTCCGGCCGGGCGCCCGCGACGTCGTCGCTCAGCGCCGGCTCTCGGCGTAGGCCTCCAGCGCGGCGAGCTGCACCGGGTCCAGCGACGGCCGGACCCGTTCCCGGGCACGGGCGAGGTGCTCCGCGGTCACCTCACTGGCCTGCAGCGACTCGCGCATGGCGGTCAGCGCGGCCTCCCGGACCAGTGCGGCGCAGTCGGCCGCGGAGTAGCCGTCCAGTTCGGCGGCCAGCGCCTCCAGGTCGACGTCCTCGGCGAGCGGGGTGTTCCGGGCGGCGGCCCGGAGGATCTCCGCCCGGGCCGCGGCGTCCGGCGGCGGCACGTACACCAGCCGCTCCAGCCGTCCGGGGCGCAGCAGTGCGGGATCCACCAGTTCGGGGCGGTTGGTGGCGGCGAGCACCACGACGTCGCGCAGTGGCTCGACCCCGTCCAGTTCGGTGAGCAGCGCGGCCACCACCCGGTCCGCCACACCGGAGTCGGAGGACTGGCCCCGCCGTGGAGCCAGGGCGTCCACCTCGTCCAGGAAGATCAGTGTCGGTGCGGCGTCGGCCGCCCGGCGGAACAGGTCGCGCACCGCCCGCTCGGACTCGCCGACCCACTTGTCGAGCAGCTCGGCACCCTTGACGGCCAGCACGTTGAGCCGGCCGGTCCCGGCCAGGGCCCGGACCAGGAAGGTCTTGCCACAGCCGGGCGGCCCGTACAACAGGACACCGCGCGGCGGCTGGACGCCGAGGCGTGCGAACGAGTCCGGGTACTGCAGCGGCCAGAGCACCGTCTCGGTGAGGGCCTGCTTGACCTGGACCATGTCCCCGACGTCGTCCAGGGTCAGCCCGCCGATCTGCAGGTTGTCCGAGGAGGACATGGAGATGGGGCGCACCGCCTCCAGCGCACCCAGCAGGTCCTCCTGGTCGATGCGTGGCTCGGTCTCCTCGGCACCGTCCGGGGTGCCCTGGTGCCGCAGGGCGGCGCGCACCGCCGCCTCTCGACGCAGCGCGACCAGGTCGGCGACGACGAAACCGGGGGTGCGTTCCGCCACGGCGTCCAGGTCCACCCCGTCGGCCAGGGGGACGTCCCGCAGCAGCACGCGGAGCAGCTCGCCGCGGACACGGGCGTCCGGCAGGGGCACGGTCAGTTCCCGGTCGACCAGTTCCGGGTCCCGGAGCCGGGGGTCGACGGCCTCGGGGTGGGAGCTGGTCACGACCAGGGCGAGTCGGGGCGTGGTGATCGCGGAACGGAGCTCGTCGAGCACCACGGTGGCCAGCGGTGGCGGTGCCGACGCCGGGAGCAGGCTCTCCACGTCGGACAGCAGCAGCACGCACGGGCGGCCGGAACGTGCCGTGGACACGGCACCGGTGATCGCGTCCCGCACCCGCTGCGCCGCCGCACCCGGCTCCAGGGCGGCGGCGCTGGGAGCCACCAGCTCCACGACCTCGGCCTTGGCGGCGTGGGCGACCGCCCGGACCAGGGTGACCTTGCCGACGCCGGACGGGCCCGCCACCAGGACACCGAGCCGTGGGGTCGCCCCCAGCCGGGTCAGCAGGTCCGGGTGGTGGAAGGCCAGGTCCAGCCACTCACCGAGCCGTCGTGCCTGGTCGTGCATGCCGGCCAGGTCGGCCACCGGAACCGGGGGCGCAGGGGCCTCGGTGGTGGATGCGGTGCCGGACGTGGTGGCGGATGCGGTGTTCGGCCGGGCGTTCGCGTCACCGACGGGTGTGGCCGGCCGGGGCGTGGTGGTGGCGGCGCCGGAGGTGGGTTGTGGGGGCAGGTCCCCGGTACGGGGGCCGTTGCGCCACTGCACGACGGTCGCCGGGTGCACCGCGACCGGGCCCGGTGGGTCGGTCGCGGTGATGGTGACGAGTTCGTTGGTCCAGGTCAGCCCGATCGCGGCGGACAGCTTGCGCCGTGCGGTGGACACGTCGGCGGTCGGCGGCGGTGCGAGGTCCTGGGGCAGCAGGGACACCGCGTCCCCGGTGGTGAGCACCTTGCCGATGAGGGCCAGTCGCAGGGTTTCCGGGCTGACGGCCGCGGCGGCCAGCCGGGACCCGGCCACCACCACCGAACGCGCCGGGTGGACCTCGACCGGGGCGACGACCACCTCCGAGTTCTCGGTCAGGCCGAGGTTGGACAGGGTGACGTCGTCGACCAGGACCACTCCGGTGGGGATCTCCCGGTCCGTGGCCGCGGCCAGCGCCGCGGTGACACGCGCACCGGTCAGCCGCACCGCGTCCCAGGGGCGCAGGCCGAGGGCGTCCAGCACCTCGGGATGCAGCCGGACCACTCCACGTCGGGAGTCCAGGGCGGACGGGGACAGGCGGGCGGTGAGCGTGATCTCCGGTGGTGGGAGTGGTGTCACGGTACGCAGCCTAAGGGTTGCGTCCGGTGCCGGACGCCCGGTCGGTGTCGAACGCCCGGGGCCGGCCCGGGGCGGTCCCGGGCCGGCCCACCGGGGTCGTTCCGAGGTCAGGCGCTGCGGTCGCGGCGAAGCCCCAGGCGGCGCCAGGAACGACGGTGCCCGTTGGCGGTGGCCGCCCTGTCGGTCGCCGGGGTGCCGTCCCCGGACGAGGCGTCGTTGTGGCGGCGGGGCAGCCGCACGGCCCGCATCGCCACGCCGGCAACCCGGTGGTGCACCGGCGGGCGCAGTCCGAGCCGACGAGGGCTGCGGGCCCGGCGGATGGCGCGGCGTTCCCGCGGTGGCACGTCCCACGCCTCGGGATGGTTGGCCAGCCAGTGGTGGCGCCGGACCGCGTACGGCAGGTGCAGCAGGTAGAGCAGCATGGCCACGGACAGCGCCGTCAGCGGATAGACGATCACCGCCGCCGCGAGCAGACCCACCAGCACCAGCAGCGGCGCCACCGCACGGGGAGCCACGCTGATGGTCTTCAGCGACAGGGTGGGGATGCGGCTGATCAGCAGCACCGCCGTGAGCACCGTCCAGATCGAGACGGTCACGGGCGACGACCACCACCCGTCGCCGAGCTGGAGGGTGATCACCACCGGCATCAGGGCCAGCAACGCCCCGGCCGGGGCGGGGACGCCGACGAAGAACTCCTTGGCGTACGGCGGCTGGTTCTCGTCCTCCAACAGGGTGTTGAACCGTGCCAGGCGCAAGGTCATGCAGACCGCGAACACCAGGGCGATGATCCAGCCGAGCTGGCTGCTGTCCAGCGCCCACACGTACAGCACGAGGGCGGGGGCCACGCCGAAGGCCACGTTGTCGGACAGCGAGTCCAGCTCGGCACCGATCTTGCTGGTGGCGTCCAACAGACGGGCCAGTCGCCCGTCCAGACCGTCCAGGATCGCCGCGACGGCGATCGCGGCGATGGCTCCGGTCGGCTGGCCGTGTAGGGCGAACCGCACGGCGGACAGGCCGGCGCAGAGCGCGAGGATCGTGATCGCGTTGGGCAGCAGGCGAACCCCGGGTACGGCCCGCGTCATGGATTACACCTCCGCGCCGGTCCCGGCGGAGGGCAGTTCGGCGAGCACCGTCTCCCCACCGATGGTGCGCTGGCCCGGCTCCACCAGGATCCGGCTGCCGCGCGGCAGGTACAGGTCGACCCGGGAGCCGAACCGGATCAACCCGTAGGTGTTGCCCGCCTGCACCGTGTCGCCCTCGGCGATCTGGCACACGATCCGGCGGGCGATCAGGCCGGCGATCTGCACCACGGCCACCTGGTGTCCCTCGGTGGTGCGCAGCAGGACCGAGTTGCGCTCGTTGTCCTCGCTGGCCTTGTCCAGGTCGGCGGAGAGGAACTTGCCGGGTCGGTAGGCCACCCGCTCGGCCACCCCGTTGACCGGGATGCGCTGCACGTGGACGTCGAAGACGGACAGGAACGTGCTGATCCGCAGCATCGGCTCCTGGCCCATCCCCAGCTCGGCGGGGGGAACGGCCTCGGCGATGTGGGAGACGGTGCCGTCGGCGGGGGCGACCGCGATGCCGGGCCGGGTCGGCGTGACGCGCCGCGGCTCACGGAAGAACCAGGCGCACCAGACGGTCAGCAGTGCGCCGAGCAGACCGGCGCGGCGGGAGAACCGGCGCAGCAGCAGGGTGATCACCGCTCCGGCCAGGACGAACGGTCGGCCGGCCGGGTGCATGGGTGGGATCGTGGCGCGTGCCAGATCGACCAGGTGAGCGAGCGGGTTCGAGCGGGGAGAAGGGTCGGCGCTCATCGTTCTGTCTGATGTCCTGAGGTTCTCGGGGATGTCACCCGGATGCTGGGGGACGGGCACCCACGGTACGCCAGGACGCGAAGCGGGCCGGGACCGGTGTCACACCGGCCCCGGCCCGCCCTGGGCCGTGCACCGCCTCCCGCGTGCGGCGAGTGGCCCGTCCCGACGGCTCGTGCGCCCCCCGACGGCACACGAACCGTTGCCGGGCATCCTTCACCCCTGGTCCGAAAGGGGGAACCCCGAGCTGAGGAACCGGAACGACGTCGTCGGGTCCGTTCGGCGGGCGCCGGGAACTCCGTTCCTGGTCAGTGGGGGTGGGAGCCGGCGCCACCGCGTCGAGCAGCAGCGAGTGTAATCCACGTCACAGGATATTCCCAGTGCTTCCGACGAGGACCTGGTCACGAACGATCGGCGGCCCGGTCCGCGGGCCGCCCCCGCCGGGCGGGCCGGGACCGGGCCGGGTCGCGGCGGGCCTTCGCCTTCCGCGGCTCCGCTCCCGCCTCCCCTGCCTTCCGGGTCGTCCCGCGCCTGGTCTCCGCCGGTTTCGCCGCCGGCTTCCGGGAGGTCTTCTTCTTCCGGCGGGTGCGCCGGTCGGTCACCTCGATCCGGGGGCCGAGGGCCCGGGCCACCGCCTCCGACGGGTTCCCGTGCTCGTGCTTCCCCGAGCAGCCGACACGCACCTTGGTGCCGTCGGTCAGCTCGACGGACAACGTCCACGAGGCCCGTTCCAGCACCAGCAGACCGGTACGGACCTCCTCCGCGTCCACGCACACGGCCTTCGGGGTGGCCCGCAGTGTCTCCCACGGCGCGTCGAGCAGTTTCGCCATCCGGTCCTGCTCCACGGCCTCGCCGCGCCCGAGCACCCTGGCCAGGGTCCGCCCCGCCCTGGTGGACACCGTGTGCGGCAACAGCACCAGACAGTCCCCGGAGACCACGAGGTCGTAGGGCTTCCGGCCGGCCAGCACCGTCATCGACACCGCCCGGGTCGCCTGGGCCTGTCCGGTGGGTTCCTGCGCCTCCTCGGCGGGTGGTGCGGCGTAGTCCAACGGCACCCCCAGCCGGACCAGGTGCTGGTGCAGCTGCGGCACCAGGGCGGGATTGGTCACGGCCGGCTCCACCAGTCGCACCACGTCCAGCGGGGCCCCGTTGGGCAGGTGCAGCTCGGCCGGGCCGTCCCAGCTGAGCTGGTGGTGTGCCCGGCCGGACCGGCACAACGCCGCCACCACCGCGGCGGACAGCAGCTCGACCAACAGGTCGTGGGCCGCCGCGGACCGTTCCTCGTCGGGCAGGTCCGGATCCAGCACCGGCTCCAGCAGGGCCTGGGCCCGTCCCTGGTGGACGGCCCGCAACACGCCGGCGATGGTCGGGTCCGGTGCCGCCCTGCTGTCCAGGACCGCCCGCGTCAGCCGGCCCGCGGTCGTCTCGGCCCGTGCCGTGGCCGCCAGGTGGGCCACCTCGGGCCACGGTGCCCGCGGGCCCAGGTCCACCAGCAGGCCCTCCTCCAGGGCGGGCACGCTGCGGGCCGGCTCGTCCAGCAGGAACCACGCCGGTCGGGGGTCCGTTTCGCCGTCCGTGTCCTCCGGCTCGTCCAGGTCGTCCAGCTCGGCGAGCCGTGTCCGCAGCGGCGGGTGGCTGTCGCCCGGTTCCGGATCGGAGTCGAGCGCCTCCTGCTCGAGACGTTCCAGCTCCTCGGCCCGTGCAGGCGCGTCCAGGTAGGCCCGGAAACCGAGCAGCACGTCCGGGGTGCGCCGGGCCAGGGGCGCCAGCGTCAGGTACTGGCCGGTGTAGGTCTCCCAGGCCGGCACCAGCGTCTCGATGCGGACGAGCGCGTTCCGGGTGGCCTCCCGCCCCGCCGCGGTCACCGCCACCGTGTCGGCGTGCAGTTCCTGCTCGCGCAACGCCGGGGCGACCACTCGGAGGTACACCCGCGCGTAACGCTCCAGCGGCCAGCGCAGCGGGGAACGGCCGAGCTGCTCGACCATCAGGTTCACCGCCACGGCGGCCCGGTAGACCACCACGTGCAGCGCGCTGCGCCCGGGAGCGAGG
>DATCJU010000061.1:0-9249 GCA_036562635.1 Pseudonocardiaceae bacterium | reverse complement strand
GTGCCGGGCGGTCCGGCACTGCCGGGGCCGCAGAACACCGGCACCTTCTCGCTGCCCCCGGGAATGCCCCCGCCCGCCCCGAGGCACAACCAGCGGGTCTGGTTGTGGGTGCTGCTCACCCTGCTGCTGGCGATCGGTGTGGGCCTGGGCGCGTGGGGGGTGTGGGCGGCACTGCGTTCGGACGACACCGGTTCCGGCACCGGTGGTGCTCCCGACGACCCGGTGTATCCCGCCGCTCCGACGGCACCGACCACCAGGTCCACGCTGTCCCTTCCGGACACCGATCCGGATGTCGATTCCGACGAGGACGCATCCGGGCGGGACGGACGACTTCCCTCCGTCCCGGTGATACGTGAGGATTACCTGGGCCATTCGGCGCTGGAGGCGAAAGAACGTCTGGAAGCCCTGGGCCTGGAGGTCGACGTGGACTTCGGTCGGGTACTACCGACCGACCTGGCGACGTGCACCGTTGTCGACGTAACGCCGGAAGGACGGGTCCCGATCGGCTCACGTGTAACGGTGACCTGTGGAACAGGGGAAACAGGGTAGTCCGGTTCGAGGCGGCACCGGGTGTCCAGACGTGATGAGAAACGATCGTTGACGAGGAGCGGGACGACGCACCGATGAGCACTCCGCGACTGCTCTCCAACCGCTACGAGCTGAGCGAGACGCTCGGCTACGGCGGCATGTCGGAGGTCCACCGCGGCCGCGACGTTCGCCTTGGCCGTGACGTGGCAGTGAAAGTGCTTCGTGCCGATCTCGCTCGCGATCCACAGTTCCAGCTGCGCTTCCGCCGGGAGGCGCAGAACGCGGCTGCGCTGAACCACCCGGCGATCGTCGCGGTCTACGACACCGGCGAGACGGACAGCGAGTACGGCCCGCTCCCGTACATCGTGATGGAGTTCGTCGACGGTCGGACCCTCCGCGACATTATCAAGACCGAGGGACCGCTCCCGCCGCGGCGCGCCATGGAGATCATGGCGGACGTCTGCGCGGCACTGGACTTCAGTCACCGGCACGGCATCGTGCACCGGGACGTCAAGCCGGCCAACATCATGATCACGAAGTCCGGGGCCGTGAAGGTCATGGACTTCGGCATCGCCCGCGCGGTGGCCGACGGGCAGGTCGCGGTGACCCAGACCGCCGCGGTGATCGGGACCGCGCAGTACCTGTCCCCCGAGCAGGCCCGGGGCGAGACGGTCGACGCGCGCAGCGACGTCTACGCGGTCGGCTGTGTGCTGTTCGAGCTGCTCACCGGGGAACCACCGTTCACCGGGGACTCGCCGGTCGCGGTGGCCTACCAGCACGTGCGGGAGGAGCCGCGGGCCCCGTCCTCGGTGGTGTCGACCGTGCCCCCGGTGCTGGACGCCGTGGTGCTCAAGGCGATGAGCAAGAACCCGGCCAACCGCTACCAGTCGGCGGCCGAGATGCGGGCCGACCTGGTGCGGGTGTTGGCCGGGCACCGGCCGGCGGCACCGCTGGTGATGCCCGAGGCGGAGCGGACCTCCATGCTGGAGTCCACCGCCCCCACCGAGGCGATCCGTCCCCGACGGACCCGGGTGGCCCCCGCGCACGCGGAGGAGGACGAGGACGAGGAGGGCACCGACCCGCGCCGACGCAAGAGGATCATGGTGTCCCTGGTGGCCCTGCTGTGCGTGGGTGTGCTGGTCCTGGGCGCCTGGTTGACCTCCAGCCTGATGTCCGGCGGGGAGAAGGCGGAGGAGAAGGTCAACGTCCCGGACGTCGTCGGCATGACCCAGGCCCAGGCCCGCCAGAGGCTCATCGAGGACGGGTTCGACGTGGGCTTCGAGCGGGTGCCCTCCTCCAAGGACGACATCGACAAGGTCGTCGCCACCGATCCCCCACCGGGTACTCCGCTGCCCAAGAGGGCGAAGGTCATCATCAAGGTGGGTACGGGTCCGGAGACGGTGACGGTGCCCGACCTGACCGGTAAGACCCCGGAGGAGGCCCAGGAGACCCTGAAGCAGGTCGAGCTGGAGATGTCCGCCAATCGTTCCGAGGAGGAGACCGAGGACGAGAACATGGTGGGCAAGGTCGTCCGCACCGAGCCGCCGGCCGGTGAGACGGTCCCGAAGGGCGAGCGGGTCCAGATCGTGGTGGGCAAGGCACCGGAGAAGGTGCTGGTGCCCCAGGTCACCGACGTCTCCTACGAGCAGGCGAAGAGCATCCTGGAAGCGGCCGGCCTGAAGGTCAAGCGCAAGGACGTCGACTCGGACAAGGACGAGGGCGTCGTGGTCGCCCAGAACCCGGCGGCCAACACCAAGGTCAAGAAGGGCAGCGAGGTCGAGCTGCAGGTGTCCAACGGCTCGCAGAAGGACCAGATCGAGCTGCCCGACCTGCGTGACCTGACCCCGCAGCAGGCCGAGAAGCGGCTCCAGCAGCTCGGGTGGACCGGTGAGCTGGTGATCCAGCGCCGGGGGACCGGCGACTTCGGCGAGCACAACAAGATCCTCGAGCAGGACCCGGCACCGGGTAAGCGGATCGGCAAGGACCAGAACATCCGCCTCCTGGTCGGGCAGTACGACCCGACGGGCGGGGACACCGAACCGACCACCACCCGTCCGCGGTTCGGCGGCTGACCACACCGACGACGAAGGCGGCGGGCCTCCCGGAAGGGGGCCCGCCGCCTTCGTGTTGCCGGGTGTGCGACGACGTGCGGTCTCAGGGGAGCGCGGCCGCGGTGAGGGCACGCATCCCGGACTCCAGCTCGACGACCCGCTCCTCGTCCACCGGGTGTCCGCAGGACGCCATCCAGTTGGCCAACATCCGGTGCCCACCCTCGGTGAGCACCGACTCGGGGTGGAACTGCACGCCCTCCACCGGAAGCTCGCGGTGGCGCAGTGCCATCACCACACCGGACTCGGTGCGGCCGGTCACCTCCAACTCGTCGGGGAGGGTGTCGGCCCGGACCGCCAGCGAGTGGTAGCGGGTCGCGGTGAACGGGTTGGGCAGGCCGGCCAGCACCCCGACCCCGTCGTGGTGCACGCGACTGGTCTTGCCGTGCAGCAGCTCGGGTGCCCGCTCCACGGTGCCACCCCACACCGCACCGATGGCCTGGTGTCCCAGGCAGACCCCGAACACCGGCACCCGGTGCCGGGCGCAGTACCGGATCACGTCCATGCTGGCTCCGGCCCGCTCCGGGGTTCCGGGACCGGGGCTGACCAGTACTCCGTCCACCCGGTCCACGTCGCCGAGTGTCACGACGTCGTTGCGTCGTACCTCGCACTCGGCGCCCAGCTGTGCCAGGTACTGGACCAGGTTGTAGACGAAGCTGTCGTAGTTGTCGACGACGAGCACCCGCATTCGCCCAGCGTATCGGCTTTTCGACACCGGGGTTCGGGTGCTCAGTCCGTGGTCACGTTGTTGAAGGGCAGCATCGGCGACAACCAGGGGAAGACCACGAACAGCAGCAGGGCCACCACGCCCGCCACCAGCAGCAGGGCCTCGATCACTTTCACCACCAGCGGCCCGGGCAGGTGGCGCCAGATCCAGCCGTACATCGACGCAGAACTCCTCGAACGTGGTGATCCGACCGACGGTGTCGATCAGTTCTCCTGCAGTGCCGCCGGCAGCTCGCCCGGCCCGAGATCGGCCTTGGCCACCGATTCCACCAGCACCCCGTGGATGATCAACCGCTCCTTGGCGGAGAACCGGGGATGGCAGGTGGTCAGGGTGATCAGCGCGAGCCGCTCGCTCTCCATCAGCTGGACGTCCGGCCGGTGCGGCACCGGGGCGATGACCTCGTTCTGGCTGGGCTTGACGATCTCCCTGCCGACGGTCTTGGCGTAGGCGTCACCGTTGGGGCCGTGGCCCCGCAACGGGGTCACGCCGATGCACTTGGGGTCCTCACCGCCCTTGCCGTCGAACCAGGTGTCGATCTCCTCGGCCATGGGCAGCACCCGGTAGACGTGCCAGTGGGTGGCGGTCTCCACGACCAGGGCGTCGCACGACTGCAGCATGTCCAGGTCGTTGAACGGGGCACCCTTGCCGACACGGTGCCCGGCGACCGCGAAGTTGCCCTCCTCCCCGGGCATCGCGGTGCCCTTGTAGTGGCCGGGGCCGCTCTCCAGGATCTTGTCGGTGGTGCCCTCGAGGATGGTGAACACGAAGTCCGGACCGAAGGCCGGGATGTAGAGCTTGGCGAAGCCCTCACCGTCGGCCACCGCGTACTTCGTGGTCCGCTCGCCACCCTCCAGCGTGGGCTCCTGCCCGTTCCGCCAGCGCTCGTCCAGGGCGGCCGTGGCCTCCCGCTGCTTGCCGGCCGAGATCCAGTTGGTGACGTACGCCTCGTAGACCACGAACAGCAGCACGACCAGTCCGGCGGTGAGCATCAGCTCACCGAAGGTGCGGAGCGCAGCACCACCGCGGCTCTGCTTCCGGGGACGCTTGTCGCCGTCCTCGTCGCCGCCCTCGGTGTCACCCTCGAGCTCCTCGGGTTCCGCCGGCTCCTCGGGCTCCTCGGCACGGGGGTCGTCCTGGGCGGCGCGGGCCGGCTCGGGCTTCCCGGTGATGCGGGGCAGCATCTCGGTGGGCGCGGCGGGGTCGACCCCGGCGGCGGGAACGGTGGGGATGACCTCGGTGACCGCCTCGGACGGGTCGGGACGCCGTCGAGCACCGGGGGTGGCGGGGGCCGCTCCGGGCCGGGTGGGACGGGCCGGGGCGCCGGGTGTCTCCCGCCGGGTGGTACCGGGATCGGTGGCGTACCGCCGCCCCGCGGGCGGGGTCGGCGGAGTCGGTGGAGTCGCCGGAGGGGTGGGGGCCGGGTCCTGGCGGTACCGGCGGCCTCCGGTGCCGTGCCGACCCGGTTCACCCGGGGCGAGGTAGCGGGTGGGTTCGGCGGACTGTTCGTCGCGGTAACGGTGCCGACGACCCGTGCCCGTGGCGGGCACCTGCCTGGTCACCTCGTTCGGGGAGGAGGCGTAGCGGCGCCCGGTGGGCTGGTCCGGGGAGCGGCCGGGGACGGCGTGCCGCCCGGTGCCGGTGGCGCCGGAGGTCGGGGGAATCCGGGGCGACGACGTGGTGGGGGGAGGCACGGGGTTCGCCCCGGGCCGACCGGCACCCCTGCCGTACGGGGCGGTGCCGCCACCGTCCTGCGCGTCACCGTGTGCGGCCGGCCGGCGCCGCGGGTTCGGGTGCGGGGGCCGGATTCTGGGGTCTTCCGTCACCTGGGCACCTCCTGTGCCGGGTTCGACCGCGACGGGTCTGGGTACTGGGACGCCCACGCCGTGCCCGGGCGTTCCGGGCTGCTCCCCGGTTCGTGGGGCGACACACACCGGTGACGGATCCGGGCGCCCGTGCCGGCCGCCCCGGTAGGCCTGCGCACCCGAACTCCTCTCGTCCTCCTCACCCGGCCGAACGAACCTGTGTTCTTCGGGTTCCGGGTGGCCAGCGCAGTGCACTGGGTTCCGGTTCTCGGTTAAGTTAACGTGTCGACAGGGTGGGAGCGTTTCACCGATCACCAGCGGTGATCGGCGGACCTACCGCCCTGACGATCCGCGTCGGCCCGACGTCAGGCGAGGACAGCATGCCCAAGTCCAAGGTCCGTAAGAAGACCCTCTACACCCCGCCGCCCGACCGGCGTACTCCGGTCAAGGCGAAGGCAGCCGGTCCGTCGCACCCGGTCTACGTGGCCGTGATGCTGCTGATGATGCTGTTGGGGCTGGGCTGGCTGGTGACGAACTACCTGGCCGGCGACAAGATCGATTTTATGGCCGAGCTGGGGGCGTGGAACTTCGGCATCGGCTTCGGGCTGATGATCATCGGTCTGTTGATGACCATGCGCTGGCGCTGAGCCGTCCACGGACGGTTCGGGTACGGCGACTTCCGTGAGCCGCGCTGCGGCCCGGGCGTGAAGGCGCCCGGGCCGCAGCGCGTTCCGGCCTGTCCGGAGCAAGGGTTGTGCTCCGTCAGGCCCCGGACCCACTGAACCACATGGATGTAACTCATCCCCACTGTGGATAACCGCTGTGGATAACTGACCCTCTCACCTGCGGTCATCCACAGAGAACGAGCGTTTTCCACCAAGTTGTCCACAGCCTCTGTCCACAGAATCCATCAGGTTGTGGGTAACTGGGTGGGCCTTGTCCCCCGTCCGGATGAAAGTCAGAGCAGCTCGAACACCGTGGCGTTGGCCATCCCGCCGCCCTCGCACATCGTCTGCAGCCCGTAGCGGACACCCGCACGCCGCATGTGGTGCAGCAGCGTGGTGGCCAGCCTCGCCCCCGAGGCACCCAGCGGGTGGCCGAGCGCGATGGCCCCGCCCAGCGGGTTGAGTCGCTCCGGGTCGGCACCGGTCTCGGCCAACCAGGCCAGCGGCACCGGAGCGAACGCCTCGTTGACCTCGAAGGCTCCGATCTCGTCGATGGTCAGCCCGGCCCGGGCCAGCACCTTCGCCGTGGCGGGGATCGGAGCGGTGAGCATCAGCACGGGGTCGTCACCGGCCACCGCCGTCGCCAGCACCCGGGCCATCGGGGTCAGGCCCAGCTGGGCCGCCCGCTCCGAGGTGGTCACCAACAGGGCGGCCGCGCCGTCGGAGATCTGCGAGGAGTTGCCCGCGGTGATCATCCCGTCCGGCCGGAACGCCGGCTTCAGCCCGGCCAGCGCCTCCAGCGTCGAGTCCCGACGCACCCCCTCGTCCTTCTCCACCACGGTCCCGTCCGGCAGCGACACCGGCACGATCTCCTCGTCGAACGCACCAGCGTCCTGCGCCGCCGCGGCCCGGGCGTGCGAGGCCAGCGAGTACTCGTCCAGCTGGGTCTGGGACAGCCCCCACTTCTCCGCGATGAGCTCGGCACCCAGCCCCTGGTTGAAGGTGCCCCCGGTGCTCTGCAGCCGCTCGGCGTACCGCTGCTCGACGGACGGGCCGAACGGCACACCCGGACCGTTGAGGAAGTTCGACCCCATCGGCACCCGGGTCATGGACTCCACGCCCCCGGCCACCACGACGTCGGCCTGCCCGGAGACCACCGCGGCGGCCGCCTGGTGCAGGGCCTGCTGCGAGGAGCCGCACTGCCGGTCCACGGTCACCCCGGGCACGGACTCGGGCCACCCGGCGGCCAGCACGGTCTGCCGGCCCACGCAGAACGCCTGCTCCCCCACCTGGGAGACACAGCCCCAGTGCACGTCGTCCACCACCGCGGGGTCGATCCCGGTGCGTTCGACGAGGGCGCGCAGTACCACCGCACCCAGATCCACCGCGTGCACGTCCTTCAGACCGCCCTTGCGCCGCCCCACCGGGGTACGTACGGCGGCACAGATCACCGCGTCCCGCATGGTGTTACTCCTCAGTAACTTGTCTTTGTCGCGATGCTACCCACCGGTCGGGTCCGCGGAAAGGGTCATCGATCACCCCGAACCCTCCGATCCCGGAGGCGAGATACGCCATGCTGACAGGGTGACCACGGAAGCCGGCACCGGAAACTGGTCGACCCCGACGACGGCGGTCGCCGCCGCCTGGGTGGCCGCCGCCCTGGCCGCCGTCTGGTGTGTGCTCGGTACGGAGGCCGCGGGGCAGATGATCGCCGCCGTCACCACCGTCGTCCTGTTCGTGCTCGCCCTGCACGGCACCGTCGCCCGGCCCCGGCTGGCCGCCGGGCCCACCGGCCTTGCGGTACGCGGCCTCCTCGGACGACGGGAGTGGCCCTGGACCGCGGTGCAGAACATCCGCGTGGTACGCACCCGGCGTCTCGGCCGGGAGGTGCCGGTGCTGGAGATCGACGCCACCGACCCCGACGGGACCGAGCACCTGGTCGTGCTCACCCGATTGGACCTGGGTGCGGAACCGGAGGACGTCGCCGACGACCTGCACCGGCTGCGCACGTACTGAGACGTCGACGCCCGCGCCCACACCCACCTACCGGCCCGGTCGACCCCGCTCAGTCGAGCTGGAGACAGTCACCACCGATGCAGACGACCTCGGGATAGGTGGCGTCCCGGACGACGAACAGCACCACCAACAGCACCAGCAGACCGAACAGCACGGCCACCTGCACCTGGGTCCGACGCCGCTGCGGCGCGTACACCAACCCCGCGGTGGCCACCGCACCGATCACCAGACCACCCAGGTGCCCCAGCAGCGAGATCCCCGGCAGGGTGATGCTCAGGAACAGGTTCAGCGCGATCACGGTCAGGGCGGGCCGCGGGTCGAACCGCAACCGCACCGCGGCCACCGTGACCCCCGCCATCAGGCCGAACACCGCACCGGACGCCCCCGCCGTCCAGGTGTCGACCTCCCCGAACAGGAAGACCGCAGCCGAGCCGCCCAACAACGACAGCAGGTAGACCGCGCTGAACCGCAACCAGCCGAGCACCCGTTCCAGGTCCCGGCCGATGATCCACAGCGCGAACATGTTGAACGCCAGGTGCAGCGGACCGAAGTGCAGAAAGCCCGAGGTGAACAGTCGCCACCACTCACCGACCGCCACCGCCGGCGGCCACAGCGACCAGTCCAGGAACAGCGCCGAGCGGTAGTTGTCGGCACCGCTGCGCGCCTCGACGGCGGTCCAGAGATAGATCGCGACGTTGACCAGGATGAGGAACGGCACCACGACCGTCCGCCGGGACACCGTCGCCCCGGCCACGGTGCGCAGCCGCGGCGCGGTACGGCGGCCGTCGGCCACGCAGTCGACGCACTGGTAGCCGACGGCCGCCTCACGCAGACACTCCGGACAGGAGGGCCGTTCGCACCGGGTGCAGCGCAGACCGGTCGACCGGTCCGGGTGTCGCACACAGACCGGCTGCTCCGACGGCGGTTCGGCCGCCGGCTGGACGGGGTGACCGGGCGGGACACTCATCGGAATCCCCGATCAGGCGCTACGGACCACGGTGCTCGGCTCCTCGGGACGGGGGATCAGGCCGGCTCGCGCTCGATCGTCACCCGCTCGATCACCACGTCCTGGAGCGGGCGGTCCTGGGCGTTGGTGCGCGTGCGGGAGATGGTGTCGACCACGTCGCGGGACGCCTGGTCGGCGACCTCGCCGAAGATGGTGTGCCTGAAGTTCAGCCAGGCGGTGGGGGCCACCGTGATGAAGAACTGGGAGCCGTTGGTGTTCGGCCCGGCGTTGGCCATCGCCAGCAGGTAGGGCCGGTCGAACCTCAGCTCGGGGTGGAACTCGTCGGCGAACTTGTAGCCGGGGCCGCCACGACCGGTGCCCGTCGGGTCACCGCCCTGGATCATGAAGCCCTCGATCACCCGGTGGAAGATCGAACCGTCGTAGAACGGCCCGGACT